>NZ_JBIAMS010000018.1:96387-180819 GCF_042874195.1 Streptomyces sp. NPDC004134
GCCCCCCGATCCGCACCCCGTCGCCCAGCGGGCCCCCGCCCCCCCCCCCCCAAAACTCGCGGCCCAGCTGACCAGGTTTTCGCGGGCCCGGGGGGGGGGGGGGGCGCCGGGGGGGGGGGGGCCCCGCGCCCACCCCCCACCCCCTTCGCTGTCCACTCCTCCGCCGCGGGCCGGCCGCCTGTCACAGGCGCGGCTGCGTCAGGGACCAGCCGGAGACCGCGGACATCGGACCGCGCCACAGGGACGCCTCCGCGTTATCCGTGCCGTGGTGGTAGGTGACGTCACGGAGGTGGAGATAGGGCTCCCTCGACGGATCGGGATCGTCGGCGTCGGTGGGCACCACGGCCAGCGCGGTGTCGAGGAACGCGGCGACCGCGGGGTCGGACGCGTGGATCTGGTCCAGCCATGCCTCACGCCAGGCACGGTGGCTGATCATGTGCCCGTGCAGGACGCCACCGCTCAGGTGCAGGGTGACCGCGATGCTCGCCTGGGAGTCGTCCGACTCGTCCAGCAGGGAGTTGAGCGCCTGAAGGTACACGTCCATCGCCGGCATCCTGGTCGTCCTCTCCTCGTCGGTCACGTCGCACGGTCGTCCTCACGTTCACCTCAGACCCGGCGCCAGCGGGCACAGGCGAAGGAGAAGAGGGCGAAGAGCACCAGGCCCGCGGCAACGACGACCAGCAGCCACGGCCCCGCCGCGGTGTCCGCGAACGACTTCAACGCCGCGTCGACCCCCTTGGCCTCCTTCGGGTCGTACCGCAGCGCGGCCCGGGTGACGAAGACTCCGATGGCACCCACGACCAGGCCACGCGCCATACCGCCCGTGACCCCGGCCACGTCGACGAGGCGCCTGGTGGTCCGGGACATCCGGGACGTGCGAAGGTGCTTGCGGTACGAGCGCATCGCGGCGCGCACCGCAAGCACCCCGCCCGCCACCGCGATACCCGCGGCCGGTGAACCCGGCCCGTGCGCCCCACCCCACCGCCTGACTGTCCGCCGCCTTGCGCATCGTCCTGCGCGTCCGCGCTGCCGGGCTTGCCGCCTGCATCGTCGACCTCCTCCTCGGTCCGCCTGCGACTGCCCAGGAACAACCGGAGGAAACGCAGGCCGCAGTCGGCCCGGTCCCCGTTCCGGGCACCGGCGGTCGCAGGCCGGAGGCGTACGGGCACTCCCGGACGGCGGGATTCCTCACCCCCTCCAGGCCGCGCGCCCGGCGTCCGCGCCACCGGCACGGACGGCACGGAACTCCGCCCCGCCACCCGCGGGGTCACCGTTCGCGTTCGGCGAGTTTCAGGAGGTGGTCGGCGAGGGACTGGCCGCCCGAGGGGTCGCGGCTGATCACCATCAGGGTGTCGTCCCCCGCGATCGTGCCGAGGATCGGCGTCAGCTCCGCCGCGTCGATCGCCGAGGCCAGGAACTGCGCCGCACCCGGCGGCGTGCGGAGCACCACGATGTTCGCCGACGCCTCCGCGGAGATCAGCAGTTCGCCGGCGAGCCGCGCCATCCGCTCCTCCTTCGCCGACTCGCCCAGCGGCACCTGCGGGGTGCGGAAGCCGCCCTCCGAGGGGACCGCGTAGATCAGCTCGCCGCCCGTGTTGCGGATCTTGACCGCGCCCAGTTCGTCCAGGTCCCGGGAGAGAGTCGCCTGCGTCACCGTCAGGCCGTCGTCGGCGAGGAGCTTGGCCAGTTGGCTCTGCGAGCGGACCGGCTGCCGGTTCAGGATGTCGACGATCCTGCGGTGGCGTGCCGTGCGCGTGTGCGGCACGGCGGGACCGTTGTGCTCCTCGGACATGTCACTCTCCGGCTCGTCGGGGCTAGGCTGCGGGACCCGCCGCGTCGAGCACGGCCGGCAAGGCGGCAAGCAGGGCGTCCGCCTCCGCCTCACCGAGGATCAGCGGCGGGGCGAGCCGGATCACGTCCGGCGCCACCGCGTTGACCAGGAATCCCGCTGCCTGGGCCGTCTGTTGCACCTGCGGCGCGACGGCCTCGGTGAGCACCATACCGAGCAGCAGGCCCGCGCCTCGCACATGGTCGACAAGCGGGTGTTCGAGTCGGCCGATTCCGTCCCGCAGCCGCTCCCCCACCCGCTTGACCTGCGCCAGCAGCCCGTCGGCCGCGATCACGTCCAGCACCGCCAGCGCGGCGGCGCAGGCGACCGGGTTGCCGCCGAAGGTGGAGCCGTGCCTTCCGGGGGTGAAGAGGCCGGCGGCGGGGCCGAAGGCCAGCGTCGCGCCGATCGGCAGGCCGCCGCCGAGGCCCTTGGCGAGGGTGACGACGTCCGCCTCCACGCCCTGCGCCTGCGCGGCGAACCAGTGGCCCGTACGCCCGATCCCCGTCTGCACCTCGTCCAGCACCAGCAGCGCGCCGGCGGCCCTCGTGATCTCGCGGGCGGCGGCGAGATAGCCGTCAGGCGGTACGACGACGCCGTTCTCCCCCTGCACCGGCTCGATGATCACGAGCGCGGTCTCCCCGGTCACCGCGGCGCGCAGCGCCTCCGCGTCCCCGTACGGCACGTGCGTGACCTCGCCGGGCAGCGGGCCGAAGCCTTCCTGCTTGCCGGGCTGGCCGGTCAGCGCCAGGGCGCCCATGGTGCGGCCGTGGAAGCCGCCCTCGGTGGCCACCATGTGCGTACGGCCCGTCAGCCGGCCGATCTTGAACGCGGCCTCCACCGCCTCCGCGCCGGAGTTGGCGAAGAACACCCGGCCGGGCCGGCCGGCGAGTTCCAGCAGCCGCTCGGCGAGCGCCACCGGAGGCTCGGCGACGTACAGGTTGGAGACGTGCCCGAGCGTGGCGATCTGCTTCGAGACCGCCTCGACGACCGCGGGGTGGGCGGTGCCGAGGGAGGTGACGGCGATGCCGCCGACGAAGTCCAGGTACTCGTTGCCGTCGGCGTCCCACAGCTTCGCGCCCGAGCCGCGGACGAGGGGCAGGCGGGGGGTGCCGTAGTTGTCCATCAGCGCGCCCTGCCAGCGCTCCGTCAGCTCCGCGTTGCCGCTCACGCCACTGCTCGTGCCGACGTCCGTGCCGCTCATGTCGCAGACCCTTCCGCGTCCGGCACGACCATCGTGCCGATGCCCTCGTCCGTGAAGATCTCCAGCAGGATGGAGTGCGGCACCCGGCCGTCGATGACCCGCGCGGTGTGCACGCCGTGGCGCACCGCGTACAGGCAGCCCTCCATCTTCGGGACCATGCCGCTGGCCAGGTCGGGCAGCAGCCGCTCCAGCTCGCCCGCGGTGAGCCGGCTGATGACCTCGTCGCTGTCCGGCCAGTTCTCGTACAGGCCCTCGACGTCGGTGAGGACCATCAGGGTCTCCGCGCCGAGCGCGGCGGCCAGCGCGGCGGCGGCGGTGTCGGCGTTGACGTTGAAGACCTCGCCGGCCGCGTCGGACTCGTCGGCGGAGCGGGCGACGGAGGAGACGACCGGGATGCGGCCGTCCGCGAGCAGCGCCTCTATCGCTCCGGTGTCGATTCCGGTGACCTCGCCGACCCGGCCGATGTCGACCGGCTCGCCGTCGACCAGCGGGCGGTGCCGGGTGGCGGTGATGGTGTGCGCGTCCTCGCCGGTCAGGCCGACGGCGAAGGGGCCGTGCTCGTTGAGCAGCCCGACCAGCTCGCGCTGCACCTGCCCGGCGAGCACCATCCGTACGACGGCCATGGCCTCCGGCGTCGTCACCCGCAGCCCGGCGCGGAACTCGCTGGCCAGGCCGTGCCGGTCGAGCTGCGCGCTGATCTGCGGGCCGCCGCCGTGTACGACGACGGGGCGCAGCCCGGCATGCCGCAGGAAGACGACGTCCTGGGCGAAGGCGCGCTTGAGGTCGTCGTCGACCATGGCGTTGCCGCCGAACTTGACCACCACGACCTTGCCGTGGTGGCGGGTCAGCCAGGGCAGCGCCTCGATGAGGGTGCGGGCCTTGGGCAGAGCGGTGTGCTTGCGCGTGGGGGTGGCGGGTGCCGCCTCGGTGGCGGGTGCGGCGGGGGCCGCGGGGGTCGTCGTCATGAGCTGTACGCGCTGTTCTCGTGGACGTAGTCGGCGGTCAGGTCGTTGGTCCAGATCACGGCTTCCGCGTCGCCCGCGGCGAGGTCCGCCACGATGTGGACCTCGCGGTAGCGCATGTCGACCAGGTCGCGGTCCTCGCCGAACGAGCCGTTCTTGCACACCCACACGCCGTTGATCGCGACGTTCAGCCGGTCCGGCTCGAAGGCGGCGGAGGTGGTGCCGATCGCGGCCAGCACCCGGCCCCAGTTGGGGTCCTCGCCATGGATGGCGCACTTGAGGAGGTTGTTGCGGGCGATGGAGCGGCCGACCTCCACGGCGTCGTCCTCGCCGGCGGCCCCCACGACCTCGACCTTGATCTCCTTGCTGGCGCCCTCGGCGTCGGCGATGAGCTGCCGGCCGAGGCTGTCGCAGACGGCCCGTACCGCCTCGGCGAACTCCGCCTGCGCCGGCCGGACCCCGCTGGCGCCGGAGGCCAGCAGCAGCACGGTGTCGTTGGTGGACATGGCGCCGTCGGAGTCGACGCGGTCGAAGGTGGTACGGGTCGCGGCGCGCAGCGCGGCGTCGAGATCGGCGGCGGGCACGTCGGCGTCGGTGGTGAGGACGACGAGCATGGTCGCAAGACCGGGCGCGAGCATGCCGGCGCCCTTGGCCATGCCGCCCACGGTCCAGGCCGCGCCGTCGTCGCCGCCCGCGGTGACGACGGCGGTCTTGTGCACGGTGTCCGTGGTCTTGATGGCGATGGCGGCCTTCTCACCGCCGTGCGCGGACAGCTCCGCGGCGGCCAGGCCGACGCCGGGCAGCAGCTTGTCCATCGGCAGCAGCGTGCCGATCAGCCCGGTGGAGGCCACGGCGACCTCCGCGGCGCTGTGGCCGAGCACCTCGGCGACGCGCTCGGCGGTGGCGTGGGTGTCCTGGAAGCCGCGGGGTCCGGTGCAGGCGTTGGCGCCGCCGGAGTTGAGGATCACCGCGGACACCTCGCCGCCCTTGAGCACCTGCTCGGACCAGACGACCGGGGCGGCCTTGACGCGGTTGGCGGTGAAGACGCCGGCGGCGGCGCGGCGCGGCCCCTCGTTGACCACGAGGGCCAGGTCCGGGTTGCCGTTCTCCTTGATCCCGGCGGCGATGCCCGCCGCCGTGAACCCTTTGGCTGCCGTGACGCTCAAGGTGCCACTCCTGTCGTAGAAAGCCCCAGCTCCTCGGGGAGTCCGAGGGCGATGTTCATGCTCTGCACCGCGCCGCCGGCGGTGCCCTTGGTGAGGTTGTCGATGGCGCTGACCGCGATGATGCGCCGGGCGCTCTCGTCGTACGCGACCTGGAGCAGCGCGGTGTTGGAGCCGGTGACGGCGCCGGTGGCGGGCCACTGCCCGGGCGGCAGCAGCCGGACGAACGGCTCGCCCTGGTACGCCTTCTCGTACGCGGCGCGCACCGCCTCCGCCGTGGTGCCGGGGCGGGCGCGCGCCGTGCTGGTGGCGAGGATGCCGCGGGGCATCGGGGCGAGGGTCGGGGTGAAGGAGACCGTGACCGGCTCGCCCGCGACGGCGCTGAGGTTCTGGCCGATCTCCGGCGTGTGCCGGTGCCCGCCGCCGACGCCGTACGGGCTCATGGAGCCCATCACCTCGCTGGCCAGCAGGTGCGGCTTGAGTGCCTTGCCGGCGCCGGAGGTGCCGGAGGCGGCGACGATGACGGCCTCCGGCTCGGCGAGCCCGGCGGCGTACGCGGGGAAGAGGCCGAGGGAGACGGCGGTCGGGTAGCACCCGGGCACCGCGATGCGCCGGACCCCGTGGAGCGCTTCGCGGTGCCCGGGCAGCTCGGGCAGCCCGTACGGCCAGGTGCCGGCGTGCGGCGTGCCGTAGAACCGCTCCCAGTCGGCGGCGTCGGCGAGCCGGTGGTCGGCGCCGCAGTCGACGACGAGCACGTCGTCGCCGAGCTCCGCCGCCACGGCGGCGGACTGCCCGTGCGGCAGCGCGAGGAACACGACGTCGTGCCCGGCGAGCACGCCGGGCGCGGTCCCGGCCAGCTCCCGGCCGGCGAGGGGCGCGAGGTGCGGCTGTATGTCGCCGAGGGGCCGCCCGGCGTTGGCGTGGGCGGTGAGGGCCCCGACCTCGACCCCGGGATGCCCCAGCAACACCCGCAGCAGTTCCCCGCCCACGTACCCGCTGGCCCCGGCCACTGCCACCCGCACGGTCATCCGCTCCTCCTCGTCACAGCATGACTATACGGATGACGGCAGAGCTATGCAAAGAATATCCGCCGCACCCCGTCCGCCGGATGGAGACCGAGTGCTTCTACGGTCCGCAGACCGCTGCAGAACGCAGAGTTCCCGGTCTGCCCTTGGGTGCGCTTCCGCGGCCGGCCACGGCGAGAGCCGGGGGAACGTAACCTGCGTGGGGGCGCCGGACGTGGGCGCCGGGCCGTGAGTGCCGGGTGCGGAAGGGGGCCGGGGTGGAGCCGCTGAGGGCCGGGGACCCGGAGAAGGTGGGCGGGTTCGGGTTGCGGGGCCGGCTGGGTGCCGGCGGGATGGGCGAGGTGTTCCTGGGCCGGTCGCCGGGCGGGCGGGCGGCGGCGGTGAAGGTGGTGCATCCGCATCTGGCACGGCAGGGGGAGTTCCGGCGGCGGTTCGCGCGGGAGGTGGCGGCGGCGCGGGCGGTGGGCGGAGCGTTCACGGCTCCGGTGCTGGCCGCCGGGCCGGAGGACGACCTGCCGTGGATCGCGACCGTCTACGTTCCGGGGCCCGATCTGGCGGAAGCGGTCGGTGTGGCGGGACCGCTACCCGAAGGAGCGGTGTGGCGGCTGGCGGCGGGGCTCGTGGAGGCGTTGCAGGCCGTTCACGCGGCGGGGGTAGTGCACCGGGATCTGAAGCCGTCGAACGTGCTGGTGGCCGCCGACGGGCCGCGGGTGATCGATTTCGGAATCGCGCGGACGCTGGAGGACACCGCACTGACGGCGACCGGTCTGGTGGCGGGGACGGTGGGCTTCATGGCGCCCGAGCAGGCCGAAGGCGGCGAAGTCGGCCCGGCCGGCGATGTGTTCGCGCTCGGGGCGGTGATCGCCTTCGCCGCGACGGGGGCCGGGCCCTTCGGGGAGGGTCCGCCACTGGCGGTGCTTAACCGGGTGGTCAGCGGGCGGCCACGGCTGGACGGGCTCACGGGTCCGCTGCGCGAACTGGTCGACGCGTGCCTGGCGAAGAATCCCCGTGAACGGCCCACGCTCACAGGGTTGCTGGAGCGGATCGGCGCGCACTGGGAGCCGGCGGACGACTTCCCCGGCGCCTCCCCCTGGCCGGATGCCGTCACCACCCTCATCCAGCGGCACGCCACGCCCCCGACCGCCCCTTACACCGAAGCCGCCGAGGCCACGGCGCCGCCGGACGGCGAACCGGACGCGGCGCGTCCGGCCGTCGTCGGCATCGACCTCGGCACGAGAAACTCGGCCGTGGCCGTCCTGGAAGCCGGCAGGGTCCGGCCGATCCCCAACGCCCAGGGCGCGCATACCACTCCCAGCCTGGTGACCCTCACCGCCGAGGGGGACGTCCTCGTCGGTATAGCCGCCGAGCGGCAGACCCTCACCAACCCCGGCTACGCCCCCCGCGCCGCCAAGCTGGAGCTGGGTACCGGCTGGCATGTCACGCGGGGCGACGTCCGGCTGACCGCCGAGGACGTCGCCGGGCTGATCCTCGCCCGCCTGCGCGAGGACGCTGAGGCCCACCTCGGCCGGCCGCTCACCGCCGCGGTACTGGCGGTGCCCGCCGGCTTCCGCCGCGATCAGCGGGCCGCGCTGCTCCGGGCCGGCGAACGGGCCGGGCTCCCCGTCATGCGGCTGATCAACGAGCCCTCGGCGGTGGCAATGGCCTACGGCCTGTACCGGGACGACTGCACCGTCCTGGTCTTCGACCTCGGGGCGGGCACCCTCGACGTCTCCCTCGTCGACCTCGGCGACGGCACCGTGGTGGCCTGGGCCAGCGCCGGCGACAGCCGGCTCGGCGGCGACGACTGGGACCGGCGGATCGTCGAGCTCCTGACCGACCGCGTACGGCTGCGGCACGGCGTGGATCTCACCGGCGACGTCGCCGCGGCCGAGCGGCTCCGCGAGGCGGCCGAGGCCGCGAGAATCGAGCTGTCGGCGGTGCGCACCACGACCCTCCGGCTGCCCCACCTCGCCACCGGACCGGACGGCCCCGTCCACCTCGAAGAGGAGCTGACCCGCGAGGAGTTCGAGGCGCTCACCCGGGATCTGCTGGAACGCTGCCGCACGCCCGTCGAACGCGTCCTCGCCGACGCGGACCGCACGGCCACCGACATCGACCGGGTCGTCCTGACGGGCGGCGCCGCCCGGATGCCCGCGGTGGGCGACCTGATCCACCGGCTCACGGAAGGCCGTGAGCCCTACCGGGGCCTGCCCCCCGGGGCTGCCGCCAAGGGCGCCGCTCTTCAGGCGGGCATCATGACCGGGGACGTGAAGGACGTGTTGCTCCTCGATGTAACCCCCCACTCGATCGGCGTCGAAACCAACGAGGGAACCACGGCGAAAGTGATCGAGCGGAACACGACGATCCCCACGAAGCGCTCCGAGATGTTCACCACACACACGGACAACCAGAGCGCGGTGGTGCTCCACGTCGTGGAGGGCGAGCGGGAGGACCCGGCGCGCAACCGGACCCTTGCGGTCCTCGAACTCGCCCTGCCACCCGCTCCCCGCGGCGTACCGCAGATCGAGGTGACGGCCGACTGCGATCTCAACAACATCGCCCACATCACGGCCAAGGAGCTGGGCACGGGCAACAAGACGGTCGCCACCGTCGACCAGGTGACGATGGAACGGGCTGCCGCGCTCCTCCGCTCCTCCCGCTGGGCCGGCCTGCGCGGTCTCGCCCCTGTGCCTCACCCGGACTTCTGAGAGCGTGTCCTACGTGGTCCGTGCGGCCGGTCAGCCCTTGGGCGGGACCTCGGGGATCGGCAGCAACAGGGCGCCGAACGCGCCCGCCGGCACCGCCGGCTCGCGCGGGGGCACCGGGCGGAGGCGGGTGTAGGGGTCGTTCTGGGCGGGGCGGGGGTCCTCCTCGCCCTTGTTCGGCCACAGCGCCATCGCCCGCTCCGCCTGCGCCGTGATCGTCAGCGACGGGTTCACGCCGAGGTTCGCGGAGACCGCCGAGCCGTCCACCACCGAGATCCCCGGGTGGCCGTACAGCCGGTGGTACGGGTCGATGACGCCGTGCTCCGCGTCCTCCCCGATGGGGCAGCCGCCCAGGAAGTGCGCCGTCAGCGGCTTGCCCATCAGCTCGCCGAGGTTCGTGCCCGGCTGCCCGCCGATCTGCTCCGCGAGCAGCCGCGCCGCCTCCGCACCCTCCGGGAGGTGCACCGGGTTCGGCGCCCCGTGGCCCTGCCGGGCCGTGAGCAGGCCCTTCCCGAGGCCCTTGTCCTTCAGGTACGTGGTCAGCGAGTTGTCGTGGGTCTGCATGACGAGCCCGATGATCGTCCGCTCGGACCACCGGTACGTCGTGGCCGTCCGCGCCACCAGCACCGGGTGCCGCAGATACGCGCCCAGCACCCGCAGCGCCTTGGGCAGCTTCCCGTCGGGCTTGAACTGCGGGACGCACAGCAGCGCCATCGCGTTGGAGCCCTTGCCGTAGCGCACGTTCTCGATGTGCGTGGTGTCGTTGGGGTGGATCGAGGAGGTGATGGCCACCCCCTTGGTGAAGTCCGGCTCACCCGTGCCGCGCTTCTTGCGGTACGTGCGCGGGAAGGTCACCGCGCCGACCAGGGCTTCGGAGTTGGTGCGGGTCAGCTCGCCGAGGCGCGGGGAGAGCCCGGGCAGCCGGCCGCCGGTCTTCATGCGGTGCAGCAGGGTCTGGGTGCCGTACGTGCCCGCCGCGACCACCACGTGGTCGCAGCTCAGCACCTGCCGCTTGCCGCGGCGGCGCTTGTTCGTCGCCACCGTGGTCACCTCGTAGCCGCCGCCGGCGGCCTCGTGCACGTCGACGACGGTGGTCAGCGGGTGGATGACGGCGCCGCGCCGCTCGGCGAGGTAGAGGTAGTTCTCCGTCAGGGTGTTCTTCGCGCCGTAGCGGCAGCCGGTCATGCACGAGCCGCACTGCAGGCACGCGGCGCGCTCCGGGCCCGCGCCGCCGAAGTACGGGTCCGGCACGGTCTCGCCGGGAGCCGCCGTGGTCTCGCCGCCGGCGTCGCGCCCGTCGCCGTAGAAGACGCCGACGGGGGTGAGCCGGTAGGAGTCGCCCGCGCCCATGCGCTCGGCGGTGGTCTTCAGGTACGTGTCCGCCTCGGTGGTCGTCGGGTTCTCCCGGACCCCGAGCATCCGCTTCGCCTGGTCGTAGTACGGGGCCAACTCCTCCTGCCAGTCGGTGATGTGGCCCCACTGCCGGTCGCGGAAGAAGGCGGGCGGGGGCACGTAGAGGGTGTTGGCGTAGTTGAGGGAGCCGCCGCCCACGCCGGCGCCGGCGAGCACCATGACGTTGCTGAGCAGGTGGATGCGCTGGATGCCGTAGAGGCCGAGGGCGGGGGCCCAGAGGTAGTCGCGCAGCCGCCAGGAGTTCTTGGGGAGTTGCTCGCGGGCGAATCTGCGGCCCGCCTCCAGCACGCCGACCTTGTAGCCCTTCTCGGTCAGGCGCAGGGCGGCCACCGAGCCGCCGAAGCCGGAACCGATCACGATCACGTCGTACGAGCTCATCGCGTCTCGCTCCTCGCACCCGGTACTGCGGCTACCTACCAGGCAGTAGACTTACCTACCCGTAGGGAGTTGGCAATGGCCCCGACATCATCCGCCCGCCGCGCCCCGCAGTCCACTCGCAGCGGCGCTCAGGCCCAACTGTCGACGTGCAGGCTCCACCGCCCGGGACGCCCCGTCAGGCTGATCGCCGACAGCGGCATCACGTCGATGTGCCAGTACGCGGCGGGCGGCGCCTTCAGCGCGTAGACCAGCGCGGCGCGGATGATCGAGGGCTCGGTGACGGCGAGCACGTGGGTGCCGTCGTCCACCGGACGGGTGTCCAGCCAGCCGCCTATCCGCTGGATGAAGGCGATCAGCGGCTCGCCGCCGTGCGGCGCGGCGTGCGGATCCGCCAGCCAGGCGTCCACGTCGCGCGGCTCCGTCATCATCACCTCCTCCAGCGTGCGCCCCCGCCACCGGCCCATGTCGCAGTCCCGGAGCGCGAGTTGGGCCAGCGGCGCGAGGCCGAGCACCCGGCCGGTCTCGCGGGAGCGCTGCGTGGGCGAGCAGTACCGCAACTCGGCGGCGGCCAGCGGGGAGAACACCGGAACGGCGCGCTCGGCCGCCACCCAGCCGGCCGCGTCCAGCGGCCGGTCGTCGTCGAAGCGCTCCGCGAGCCGCGAGGAGTTGCGGGCCGCGGCGAGCAGCGTGAGACGAACGTTCATGCGGCGATGGTAGGAGCGCCGTCAGGCTCTGCCCAGAGCCATCCACTGGGTCGGTTCCGCCAGTGGCTCGAAGCCGAGCCTCGCGTAGACCCCGTGGGCGTCGCCGGTCGCCAGCAGGACGCGGCGCAGCCGGTACGGCGCGAGGTGGTCGCGGACCGCGGCGACCAGGCCGCTGCCGACGCCTGCGCCGCGGATTTCGCGGGCCACGTAGACGTCGCAGAGCCAGGCGAAGGTGGCGCGGTCGGTGACGACGCGGGCGTACGCGACCTGCCCGCCCGCGCCGCCGGGGCCACCGCCGGCGGCGGGCGCCTCCGGAGCGTAGACGCCGAAGTTCAGGGAGTGGTCGATCGCGGTGTCCTGCTGCGCGCGGCTGCGGCCGAGCGCCCAGTACGCGTCGGTGGACAGCCAGTGGTGGACGAGCGCGCGGTCGAGCCGGGCGGGGTCGGAGGAGACCTCGTACGGAGCGGGTACGTGAGCCATGGGCAGAGCCTGGCACGCGGTGCATGGCCCGTACACCGGAATTCTCCGGGAGCCAAGCGCGGCGCACGACCCTAAACTGGCGGTCACGGACCCCGTCATTCGGGGACGTTCCGGACAGGAGGTCGACCCCATGCAGGCTGAAGTGGGCGACAAGCTGTGTGTGCACGGCCGCGTCGTCGGCCAGGAGGACCGGACCGCGGAGATCGTCGAAGTCATGGGCGCGGCCGGCGCACCGCCCTACCGGGTGCGGTTCGACGACGGCCACGAGGCGCTGGTGTCACCCGGCCCGGACTCCGTGGTCCGGCATCGGGACCGGGAGTCCGGGCAGGGCTGACGTCCGCGGCCGCGGGTGGCGGTGCGGCCGGGACGACGGGGGCCGGCGGGCGCGCCGTCAGCAGCGCGGCGGCCTGGCCGGCTCGCGGTAGTGGTCGGCGACGAGCCTGCTGACCGCGCCCAGCGGGTCCTGGGGCAGCAGTTTCGCGGAGAAGTACATGTTCCCCTGGACCTCCGGGTAGCCCTGGCAGAACGTCAGGTGACGGGAGAGCTCAGCCGGGTCGAACCAGGCCGCGGGCTGGCCCGCGGCGCCGACCTTGTACAGCGCCTCGCCGATGTAGAGGTTGACGCCGGTGCCCGCGACCACGTCGTTCCACCAGGGCACGATCTTGGCGTAGTCGGCGACCGCGAAGCCGATGTTCCAGTACACCTGCGGGACGATGTAGTCGATCCAGCGCTCGCGCACCCACTTGCGGGTGTCGGCGTAGAGGTTGTCGTACGTCTGCGTGCCCGCCTGGGTGTCGGAGCCCTCGGGGTCGGTGGCCGCGTTCCGCCAGACCGCGAACGGGCTGACGCCGAACTGCACGTGGCGCTTCGTCCGCTTGATGGCCCGGCCCAGCTCCGCGACCAGCAGGTCGACGTTGTTGCGCCGCCAGTCGGCCTTGTCCGCGAAGGCGCCGCCGTACTTCCGGTACGTCTCCTCGTCGGCGAACTCCTGACCCGCGACCGGATACGGGTAGAAGTAGTCGTCGAAGTGCACGGCGTCGATGTCGTAGCGGCGTACGGCGTCGAGGATGCAGCGCTGGACGAAGCGGCGGACCTCCGGCACCCCCGGGTCGTAGTAGATCTTGCCGCCGTACGGTACGACCCATTCGGGGTGCCGGTTCGCCGGGTGCTCCGGCACCAGCTTCTCCGCGAGCGCGTCGTTGCGCACCCGGTAGGGGTTGAACCAGGCGTGCAGTTCGAGACCGCGCCGGTGGGCCTCGCGGACGGCGAAGCCGAGCGGATCCCAGCCAGGGTCGACGCCCTGGGTCCCGGAGAGCCACTCCGACCACGGCTCGTGCGGCGACGGCCACATCGCGTCGGCCGTCGGCCGCGCCTGGAAGACGACGGTGTTCATCCGCCGGTCCGCCGCCTCGTCGAGCCGGGCCAGCAACTGACGCTGCTGTTCGGCCGCGCTCAGGCCCTGCTTGACCGGCCAGTCGATGTTCGCCACCGTCGCCACCCACGAGCCGCGCATCTGCCCGGCCGGGCGGCCGTGGCCGCGCCCCGCCGCTCCGGCCGGGGCCGCGATCGCGTCGCCCGCCACGGTCACCGCGGACAGGGCACCCACCGCCGCGGCGCCGAACCGGCGCCGGCTGAGGTGGTGCGGTCTGCCGGGAGTGCTGCTCCCCATCTGGATCCTCCGAATCGCCGAGAACAAGAATCCGACTGAGCCAAGTGGTCTGAACCACTCGTCAGTTGCGGCACATCCTCGCGTCCTGCCTCACCCGGGGACAAGAGCCATGCGCTACGCGGGTAACGTCAGGGGTCCGAAAGGGTTGCCCACACGGCAGGACGAGGGACGAGGAGAGACATTGACCGACATCGAACGCGTCGGAGTGGTCGGATCCGGCCAGATGGGCTCGGGCATCGCCGAGGTGTGTGCCCGCTCCGGCCTTCAGGTCGTCGTCGCCGAGACCACCGGTGACGCCCTCGAACTGGGCCGTACGCGCGTCACCAACTCGCTCGCCAAGGCCGCGGAGCGCGGCAAGATCACCGAGGTGGAGCGGGACGAGGCACTGGACGCGCTGAGCTTCACGACCGATCTCGGAGAGCTTGCGGAGAGCGATCTCGTGATCGAGGCGGTGGTGGAAAACGAACAGGTCAAGACCGAAATCTTCCAGATCCTCGATCAGGTCGTCACCCGCCAGGACGCCGTCCTCGCCTCCAACACCTCGTCCATCCCGCTGATCAAGCTCGCCATCGCCACCACGCGGCCGGAGCAGGTCATCGGGATGCACTTCTTCAACCCCGCGCCCGTGCAGCGCCTCGTCGAGCTGATCCCGGCGCTGACGACCAGCGACGAGACCCTCAAGCGGACCGAGGCGCTGGCCCGCGACGTACTGGGCAAGCACTCCATCCGGGCCCAGGACCGCTCCGGGTTCGTCGTCAACGCGCTGCTGATCCCGTATCTGCTCTCCGCGGTGCGGATGTTCGAGTCGGGCATCGCGACGCGCGAGGACATCGACAACGGGATGGAGCTGGGCTGCGCCCACCCGATGGGCCCGCTGAAGCTCTCGGACCTCATCGGCCTCGACGTCATCGCCTCCGTGGCCGACTCGATGTACGCCGAGTACAAGGAGCCGACGTACGGGACGCCGCCGCTGCTGGCGCGGATGGTCGAGGCCGGGCGGCTGGGCCGGAAGACGGGCGCCGGGTTCTACGCCTACTGAGGCGTCGGGTCCGGCACGGTACGGGGCCCGCGGCCGGCCCCGTACCGTCGTGCGGGCTCACGCCCCGCGCAGCACCGCGCCCGCCTCCTCGGCGGCCCTGGCCACCGCGGCGTCCCGGGCGGCGCCCGCCTCCTCCGCGGTCAGCGTGCGGTCGGGGGCGCGGAAGCGCAGCGCGTAGGCGAGCGACTTGCGGCCCTCGCCCACCTGCTCGCCGGTGAAGACGTCGAACAGCCGCACCGACTCCAGCAGCTCCCCGGCCCCGGCGCGCAGCGCCCCGGCGACCTTCGCCGCCGGCACGTCCGCGGCCACGACCAGCGCCACGTCCTGCGTCGCCACCGGGTACGTGGAGATCCGCGGCGCCTGCAGCGGCTCGCCGCCGGCGATCTCCAGCAGGTCGAGCGAGACCTCCATCGCGCAGGTGCGCTCCGGCACCTGCAGCGCCTTGACCACCCGCGGGTGCAGCTCGCCGGCGTGGCCGACGACCCGCCGCTCGCCGTCCACGACCGCGAACAGCGCGGCGCACCTGCCGGGGTGCCACGGCGCGTGCCGGTCGGACTCGGTCGTCAGCTCCACGCCCGCCTCCCGGGCCACGGTACGGGCCGCCTCCACCGCGTCCGCCCAGTCCGCCGGGCGGCCCTGGCCCCACCAGCCGGCCTGCTCGCGGGCGCCGGCGAGGACGACGGCGGCGCGGCGCGGCTGCTTGGGCAGGGCGGCGTCGAGCCCGGCGATCTCCTCGCCGGTGGGCCGCCGGTCGACGGGCAGCCGCACGGGCGCGGTCTCGTAGCCGGAGGGCCGGAAGACCAGGCCGGTCTCGAAGAGCGCCAGGTCCGCGGCGCCGCGGCCGTGGTTGCGGCGCAGGGCGGCGAGCAGCCCGGGCAGCAGCGTGGTGCGCAGCGCCGGCTCCTCGTCGCTCAGCGGGTTGACGAGGGTGACCGTACGGCGGCGGGCGTCGTCGGGCTCCAGGCCGAGGGCGTCGAGCGCCGCCTCGCCCAGGAACGGGTAGTTCAGCACCTCGACGTAGCCGGCGCCGGCCAGCGCCCGGCCGGCCCTGCGGTGCAGCCGCTGCCGGCCGGTCAGACCGCGGCCCGCGGGCGGCCTGGGCAGCGTGGAGGGCAGGTTCTCGTAGCCTTCGAGCCGGATGACCTCCTCGGCGAGGTCGTTCGGCGAGCCCAGGTCGGGGCGCCAGGTCGGCACGGTGACGGTCAGCTCGTCGGCGCCGTAGACATCGCAGCCGACCTCCTGGAGCCGGCGCACCACGGTCTCGCGCCCGTACGTCACGCCCGCCACCAGGTCCGGGTGGTCGGCCTTCATCCGCACGGTACGCGGGCCGCGGGGCGCGGTGACCACGGTCACGCCCGCCTCTGCGGAGCCGCCGGCGAGCAGCACCAGCAGGTCCACGGTGCGCTGCGCCGCGGCCGGGCCCGCCTCCGGGTCGACGCCGCGCTCGAAGCGGCGCGACGCCTCGGAGGTGAGGCGGTGGCGGCGCGAGGTGCGGGCGATGGAGACGGGGTCGAAGTGCGCGGCCTCGATGACGATGTCGGTGGTGCCCGCCACGGTGCCGAGCAGGTGGTCGCGTACCTCGGCCTCGGCGATCTCGGTGTCGGCGCCGCCCATCACCCCGGCCAGCCCGATCGGGCCGCGGTCGTCGGTGATCAGCAGGTCCTCGGGATCGAGGGTCCTCTCGACGCCGTCGAGGGTGGTGAGCTTCTCGCCGGGGGCCGCGCGGCGGACGCCGAGGGGGCCGTCGAGCCGGTCGCGGTCGTAGGCGTGCAGCGGCTGGCCGATCTCCAGCATCACGTAGTTGGTGACGTCCACGGCGAGCGAGATCGGGCGCATGCCGGCCTTCTGCAGCCGGCGCTGCAGCCAGATCGGCGAGCGGGCCTCGGGGTCGACGCCGGTGACGACGCGGGCGGTGAACCGGTCGCAGCCGCGCAGGTCGTCGACCTTGACCTGGTAGCCGTAGTCGTTCGGCGGGGGCACGTCGAGCAGCGCCGGGTCGCGCAGCGGCAGGCCGTAGGCGATGGCGGTCTCGCGGGCGACGCCGCGCAGCGACAGCGCGTAGCCGCGGTCGGGGTTGACGGCGATGTCCAGGACCTCGTCGTTCAGCTCCAGCAGCTCGACCGCGTCGGTGCCCGGCTCGTACTCCGGCGGCAGCACGAGGATGCCGTCGTGGTCGTCGCCGATGTCCAGCTCGCGCACCGAGCAGATCATGCCCTCGGAGACCTTGCCGTACGTCTTGCGGGCGCCGATCTTGAAGCCGCCGGGCAGCTCGCCGCCGGGCAGGATGACGACGACCTTGTCGCCGACGGCGAAGTTGCTCGCGCCGCAGATGATGTTCTGCGGCTCGCCGGTCCCGTTGGCCCGGCCGACGTCGACCTGGCAGTAGCGGATCGGCTTCTTGAACTCCGTCAGCTCCTCGATCGCCAGCACCCGGCCGACGACCAGCGGGCCCGTCAGGCCCGCGCCGAGCCGCTCGACGGTCTCGACCTCCAGGCCGGCGCTGATCAGCCGGGCCTGGACGGCGCGGCCGGTCTCGCCGGCCGGCAGGTCGACGTACTCCCGCAGCCACGAAAGCGGGACTCGCATCAGATCTCCATCCCGAACGGCCTGGTGAAGCGCACGTCACCCTCGACCATGTCTCGCATGTCCTCGACGTTGTGGCGGAACATCAACATCCGCTCGATCCCGAAGCCGAACGCGAACCCGCTGTAGCGCTCCGGGTCGATGCCGCAGGCGACCAGCACCTTCGGGTTGACCATGCCGCAGCCGCCCAGCTCGATCCAGCCCTCGGAGCCGCAGGTGCGGCAGGGCCGGTCCGGGTTGCCGACGGACTCGCCGCGGCAGACGAAGCAGACCATGTCCATCTCGGCGGACGGCTCGGTGAACGGGAAGTGGTCCGGGCGCAGCCGGGTCCGCATGCCCTCGCCGAAGAGCGAGGAGACCATGTGGTCGAGGGTGCCCTTGAGGTCGGCCATCGTCAGGCCCTCGTCCACGGCCAGCCCCTCGACCTGCATGAAGACGGGGGTGTGGGTGGCGTCCAGCTCGTCGGTGCGGTAGACGCGGCCGGGGCAGATCACGTAGACGGGCGGCTCGCGGTCGAGCATGGTGCGGATCTGCACGGGCGAGGTGTGGGTACGCAGCACGACGCCGGACTCGTCGTCGCCCTGCCGCTCCGCGGCGCCGCCCTGCGGGCCGCGTACGAAGAAGGTGTCCTGCTCGCTGCGCGCGGGGTGGTCGGGCGCGATGTTGAGCGCGTCGAAGTTGAACCACTCCGCCTCGACCTCGGGGCCCTCGGCCACCTCCCAGCTCATCGCCGTGAAGATGTCCTCGATGCGCTCGGAGAGCGTGGTCAGCGGGTGCCGGGCGCCGGCGGGCGTGCGGTCGTACGGCAGCGTGACGTCCACCGCCTCCTCGACCAGCACCCGGGCGTCGCGCTCCGCCTCCAGCTCCTCCTGCCGCCGCTTGAGCGCCTGGCCGACCTCGCCGCGGGCCCGGCCGACGCGCTTGCCCGCGTCCGCCTTGGCGTGCGGCGGCAGGGCGCCGATCTCGCGGTTGGCCAGCGCCAGCGGGGAGCGGTCGCCGGCGTGGGCGATCTTCACCTCGCGGAGCTCTGCGAGGTCGCCGGCCGCGGCGATGGCGGCCAGCGCCTCGTCGCGCACCCGGTCGATCTCTTCCGGTTTCAGTGCCTCGACCTCGACAGGGTCGTACGACTTGTTCGGTGCCGACATCTCTTCCCGTACTTCCGATTGGCTGGCTGCGCCCCGACCCGGCGGCCGCGGCGTGTCGGCGAGCGAGGTCGCCGAGGGGCCGGGGGTCGAGTCTAGGGCCTGTCTCGCAGACTCCGTCGTCCGCCCGGAGGGCGGGCGAGCAGGCCAGAGCCCGTGGGTGGAGCCCGTAGGTGAAGCCCGTGGGCGGGCGGCCGCTGCTCAGGCGAGGTGGGCCGGGGCGCCGACGGGCAGGGTAAATCGGAAGCGGGCGCCGCCGCCGGGCGCGCGGCCGACCGTGATGATCCCGCCGTGGGCCTCCACGATGCCCTTGACGATGTACAGCCCCAGGCCGGTGCCGCCGCGCTTGCTGCCCCGCCAGAAGCGGGTGAAGACGCGGCTCATCGACTCCTCTGGGATGCCGGGGCCTTCGTCGCTCACGGTGACCTGGGTGCCTTCCCTGCCGTGGTTGAGGGTGGCGGGTGCCACCTCGATGGTGACAAGTCCCTCGCCGTGCCGCACGGCATTTTCCAGCAGGTTGCCCAGCACCTGGTCGACCTTGTCCGGGTCGGCCCACAGGTCGGGCAGCTCCCCCGGCACCAGCGTGCGGAACCGCGCCGGGTCCTGGCCCGCGGTGGTCTGCGCCTCCACGTGCCGGTGCACCGCGGCGACCACGTCGACCCGCTGCTTGCGCACTTCGAGCCGGCCGGAGTCGATCCGGGAGATGTCCAGCAGCTCGGCGATGAGCCGGGTGACGCGGTTGGCGTCGGCGTGCACGGTCTCCAGCATCAGCCGCTTCTGGTCGTCGGTGAACCGCTCCCACTTCGCCAGCAGCGTGGCGGTGAAGCCCTTCACGGAGGTCAGCGGCGAGCGCAGCTCGTGCGCGACGGTGGCGATCAGCTCCGCGTGACTGCGCTCGCTGCGCCGCCGGGCCTCCGTGCCGCGCAGGGTGACGACCAGCTTGCGCACCGGGCCCGTGCGCCCGTCGCGTACGTAGCGGGCGGCGACCAGCACCTCGCGGTTGCCCGGCAGCAGCAGGTTGCGCTCGGGGTGCCCGGTGCGGATGGCCAGGCCGCCGTACGGGTCCGTCAGCCGCCACCAGCGGCGGCCCTTCAGGTCCTCCAGGGGCAGCGCCTCGGTCAGCGGGCGGCCGAGGACGGCGGCCGGCGCCAGGGCGGTGATCCGCGCGGCGGCGGCGTTGAAGCGCACCACGATGCCCCGCTCGTCGGCCACGACGAGGCCGTCCGGCAGATCGTCGGGCGCACAGCCGAGGCCCTTGGCCTCGGGCCCGTCATCTGCACTCTCCACCCCATGAACCCCCTCCCGCAGACCGGGCGTTGGCCTGCCCGCACGGTCGACTCGCGGACCTAGAGCGGTCACCTTACCGGGCGGAGCTGACGGCACGGCACCCGCCGATCGGGCGGTGCGCCCGGGCCGAGGCGTAGAGGCACACGGCGGCGGCGGTGGCGAGGTTCAGGCTCTCGGCGCGGCCGTGGATCGGCACCCGGACGACGGCGTCGGCGAGCGCCCTGGTCTCCGCGGGCAGCCCCCACGCTTCGTTGCCGAAGATCCAGCCGGTGGGGGCGGCGAGCCCGCCGTCGTCCAGCTCGTCGTCGAGGTCCCGCTCCCCCGCACCGTCCGCGGCCAGCAGCCGGACGCCGGCGGCGCGCAGTTCTGCGGCGGCCCGCTCGGCGGGCACGCCGGTGACGACGGGCAGGTGGAAGAGGCTGCCGGCGGAGGCCCGTACGGCCTTGGGGTTGTACGGGTCCACGGAGGCGTCGGTCAGCACCACGGCGTCGGCCCCCGCGGCGTCGGCGCAGCGCAGCACGGTGCCGGCGTTGCCGGGGTCGCGGACGTGCGCCAGGACGGCCACCAGCCGGGGGCGGGCGGCGACGACGTCGGCGAGGGGCACGTCGAGGAACCGGCAGACGCCCACGAGACCCTGCGGCGTCACGGTCTGCGAGAGCCCGGCGACGACCTCCCCGGCGGCGCTGTGCACGCGCACCCCCGCGTCACGGGCCGCCGCGACGATCTCCGCGTGCCGCTCGGCGGCCTCCGCGGTGACGAACAGCTCGACCAGCGCAGGACCGGCGCCGCCGGCCGCTCCGGCCCCGTACGCCACCGCCTCCCGCACGGCCTGCGGCCCCTCGGCGAGGAACCTGCGCTCCTTGGCCCGCCCGGCGCGCCTGAGCAGCTTGCGGGCGGCGGTGACGCGGGCGGAGCGCGGCGAGATCGGCTCGGGGGTGCCCATGGGCGGCGGGGAGACCTTTCGTACTGCGGTGCGGACGGCGGGAAGTGCCCGCGCTGAAGACGGAACCCGCAGGCCGGGGGGCCTGCGGGTCCTTGGTACGTGCCGTGCGAGCGCGGTGGCTCAGGCGGCGGACTTCGGCGCGTTGACGTCGCTGGGCAGCGCCTTCTGCGCCACCTCGACGAGCGCGGCGAAGGCGCCGGCGTCGTTCACGGCCAGCTCGGCCAGCATCTTGCGGTCCACCTCGACGCCCGCGGCCTTCAGGCCCTGGATGAAGCGGTTGTAGGTGATGCCGTTGGCGCGGGCAGCGGCGTTGATCCGCTGGATCCAGAGCTGCCGGAAGTCGCCCTTGCGCTTCTTGCGGTCGTTGTAGTTGTAGACGAGGGAGTGGGTGACCTGCTCCTTCGCCTTGCGGTAGAGGCGGGAGCGCTGGCCACGGTAACCGCTGGCCTGCTCGAGGATCGCCCGGCGCTTCTTCTGGGCGTTGATTGCCCGCTTGACGCGTGCCACTTGTTCACTCCTTGGGGCTGGGTCGCGTCGGCTGCGCGACCCGGAACGGCTGGGTCCCGGTCTCTTGAGTCGTCCTGCGCCCTGCCGGTGCAGGGCGGCGACTCACCTGCCGAGAAGCTTCTTGACCTTCTTGGCGTCGGCCTTGGACAGTTCGACCGTGCCGGCGAGGCGCCGGGTCAGAGTCGACGGCTTGTGCTCCAGGTAGTGGCGCCGGTTGGCACGCTGACGCAGCACCTTGCCGGAGCCGGTCACGCGGAAGCGCTTCTTGGAACCACTGTGGGTCTTGTTCTTCGGCATCTCGCCGTTCACTCCTCGTCTTCGGCGCCTCCCACCACCCGTAAAAGGGCATGCGAAAGCGTCAGACTGACTTTCGTCCTACGTCTCCGGACCCGGGGCCGGGTCCGCGATCAGGCCTCGGCGCGCTCCGCCGGAGCGGTGTCGTCGCCCCTGCGCTCCGCCTTGCGGGCGGCCTGGGCCTCCCGGGCTTCGGCCATCGCCTCGGTCTTCTTCTTGTGCGGACCGAGGACCATGATCATGTTGCGGCCGTCCTGCTTGGGGGTGGACTCCACGAAGCCCAGCTCCTGCACGTCCTCCGCGAGCCGCTGCAGCAGCCGCCGGCCCAGCTCGGGACGGGACTGCTCACGACCGCGGAACATGATCGTGATCTTGACCTTGTCACCCTGCTTGAGAAACCGCTCGACGTGACCCTTCTTGGTGTCGTAGTCGTGCGGGTCGATCTTCGGCCGGAGCTTCATCTCCTTGATGACCGTGTGCGCCTGGTTCTTGCGCGCCTCACGGGCCTTCATGGCCGACTCGTACTTGAACTTCCCGTAGTCCATCAGCTTGCACACCGGAGGACGGGCGTTGGCCGCCACCTCGACCAGGTCGAGGTCGTACTCCTGGGCAAGCTCCAGAGCCTTGGCGAGCGGGACGATGCCCACCTGCTCGCCGCTGGGGCCGACAAGTCGCACCTCGGGGACGCGAATCCGGTCGTTGATGCGGGGCTCGGCGCTGATGTGGCCTCCTCATTTCCACCACGCGACTGCCTGGCGGGCAACCGCGTCACGTTCTGTCTGCCGACCATCCGACGCGGGCACAAAAAAGCCCCGGACGGAACGCAAATGCGGGCTCCTGCCGGGGAGCACCACCGCAGAGCGAGCCGCGGGGCGCTTGGGACCGGTGACCCGCCGACCGGGGGCCGGAAGGTGGGAGATCGGAGCCTCCACTTGCGGGCCGGGCGCTCCTCTTTCCTGCATGGCGCGTCCGGCCGGTCGCTTTCGAGCATACCAGTGCGCGGAGAGACCCTGCACATCCGTGCCGCGCCCGCCGCGGGGGTCAGCCGAAGACGGGGCCCGTGTACGCCTCGCCGGGCCCCTGGCCCGGCTCGTCCGGGTGCTCGGACGCCTCGCGGAACGCGAGCTGGAGCGACTTCAGCCCGTCGCGCAGCGGTGCCGCGTGGTACGAGCCGACCTCCGCGGCGCCCGCGGTGACCAGCCCGGCCAGCGCGGTGATCAGCTTGCGGGCCTCGTCCAGGTCCTTGTGCGCGGTGCCGTCCTCGGCGAGCCCGAGCTTGACCGCGGCGGCGCTCATCAGGTGCACCGCCACCGTCGTGATCACCTCCACGGCGGGGACCTCGGCGATGTCGCGGGTCATCGCGTCGAAGTCGGGTCCTGTGTCGGCGCCGGGGCCGGTGTCGCTCATGGGGGCTCACTTCCTCGTACGGGACCGGAGGCCACCCTAACCAGCGCCCGGACCGCGGCCCGGGGCCGGGTACGGGCCCTATCCGGCGGGACGCAGCGGCAGCGGTGCGCCGGGGAGCGGGGTGCCGGGCGGCAGCAGGGCGAGGTCGAGGCCGCGGACCAGCCGGGCCCGCAGGGCGGGGTCGGCGGCCAGTGCCTCGGCCACGGCGCGGGCGATGTCGGCGGGGGCGGTGCCGGCGGCCGGGACGAGCGCCAGGGTGCCGTCCGCCTCGCCGGCGCGGGCCAGGGACGCGGCGCGTATCCCGCGGATGCCGGAGACCACGGCGGTCACGGCCGCGACGACGCCGGGGTCGGCCAGCGGGTCGGTGCTGCCGCGGCCCTCGGCGGCGGCCAGCAGCGCGGGTCCCGTCAGCTCGTACGGCACGGGGCCCGCGACGTCCAGGACGACGGTGTCGGCGCGCTCGGCGACGGCGGCACGTACGGCCTGCGGCAGCGCCACGGCCACGGGGCGGGCGGCGGGGTCCCAGCGGGCGAGGGCGGCGGTGGAGGTGAAGGCGGGCAGGGCGCGCCGGCCGCCGGGGATTTCGAGGGTGGGCACGGCCATGTCGCTGGTCTTGTCACGGCGCAGTCCGTCGGGTCCCTCCTCCACTTCCCCGAGGAGCGCGACGACGGGGACCAGCACCCGTGTGCCGGCGAGGGCCGCGAGCACCCGGGGTCCGGCGGCGGGGTCGTCGGGGGCTGCCGCGTACGCGGTGAGGGCGGCGGCGAGGCCGGGATCCGCCGAGCCGTCGTCGGCGGCGAAGCCGGAATCAGGGATGTTCTTCAGCGACACCCGACGAGCCTAGCGGTGGCCCGTCGCCGCCCTGCGGGCGCGGTCCCGCGGCGCCGGGCGGGGGCGCCTGCCGCGGCGGCCCGGCCGGCGGCGGCGCGAAGGGCGGGGGCTCGGGGCCGCGCCAGACGCCGGCCGCGCGCGACCGCGGACCGCGCCACAGGAACCACGCGCCCGCGATCAGCCCCACGCCTATGACGCCCGCGGCGAGCGCCAGCCCGTTGGGCCCGTCGTCCTCGGTGGCGACGAGCGCGGGCGCCGAGCCGAAGCGCTTCTCGTCGTACGCGGCCGACCTCGGCTCCTGCGGCGCGGCCTGCAGCTCCCCGGCCGCCGCGACCGCCGCCGCCGCGTCCACCCGGCCGGCGCCCAGCTCGTCGCTGCGGCCGCCCGCCGGCGGGTCCTGCGCGGTGTCCCGCAGCAGGTCGCGGATCTGCCAGGGGGTCAGGTCGGGGTTGGCGGCGCGGACCAGGGCGGTGACGCCGGAGACGAACGCGGCGGCGGCGCTGGTGCCCCAGCCCTCGTAGTACGTGCGGTCGGGGTCGGCGATGGCGACGTCGACGCCGGGCGCGGCGACGGTGGCGTACCAGTGCCTGGTGGAGAACCCGGCGCGCGCGCCCGTCCGGTCGACGGCCGTGACGGCGATGACGCCGGGGTAGGCCGCGGGGTACGAGATGCGGTCGCCCTTCTCGCCGCTGTTGCCTGCGGACGACACCACGGTCACGCCCTTGCGCAGCGCGTACTGCACGGCGGCGTCCTCGCCGGGCTCGGGGTGGGCGGACTTGCTGTCGTCGCCGAGGGAGAGGTTGATGACGTCGGCGCCGTTGTCGACGGCCCAGCGGATGCCGTCGGCGAGCGCGCTGCCGCGGGTCTCGCGGGCCTTGCCGCGCTGCGCGTCGCCGTCCTCCAGGATGACCCGTACCGGCAGGATCTTCGCCTCCGGCGCGACGCCCGTGACGCCTTCCGTGGCGCCGGGGCCGTGGCCGTGCGCGGCGATGATGCCGGCCATGGCGGTGCCGTGCCGGGCCCAGGAGTCGTCGCCGCGGCGGGCGCCGAAGCCGACGAAGTCCTTGCCGTCCAGCACCTGTCCGGTGAGGTCGGGGTGGCCGGCGTCGACGCCGGTGTCGAGGACGGCGACGGTGACGCCCTCGCCGCGGGTGGTGTTCCACGCCTCGGGGGCGCGGACGTCGTCCAGGCCCCACTGCAGGTCCTGGAGGCCGTCCGCGTGCGCGGGGGCGGCGGTGGCGCCGAGCAGCGCGGTGGCGGCCAGCGCGGCGAGGAGCGCGGCGGCGCGGCGGCGTACGGGGAACGGGCGGGTCACCGGGGGGACTCCGTGGCCTTGGCGGAGGTCTTGCGCAGGCCGCGCTCGACGCGGTCGGCGATGCCCTCGGCGTCGTGGCCGAGGCCGGCCTGGGCGGGCGCGGTGGTGGCGTCGGGGTGGACGGCCTCGTTGGCGGGCTGCGGTTCGGTGACGGCGCGGCCGTCGGCGAAGCCGGTGACGGCGTAGAGGACGACGGGGGCGTCGGAGAGGACCCGTACGGTCCAGGTCGCGCGCTGCCCGGCGCCGAAGCCTGCGGCGGGTCCCGTCTCCGTGCCGTACGCGCGCGGGAGCATGTCCGTCCGCGCGGCCAGCTCCCGTTCCTCGAAGCGGTCCTCGAACCGGCCCATCTTCGAAGAGCCCGCCGCGGTGAAGACCATGCCGACGGTGGTGACGCTGCTGCGGGTGGCGTCGGTGTACGTGGCGCGCAGCAGCTTCTCGCAGCCGACGCGGCGCAACTCCCGGGCCAGCGCCGCGTCGAGGCCCGACTTGCAGTCCGCGGGCGGGGCGACGGCGACGCGCACCCAGACGCGGTCGGCGCCGCCGGGTCCCGCGCCGTCCCCTTCGAGCCGGGGCGGGAAGAGGGTGTCGACGGGGGTGGCGTGCCAGAGGCCGCGGGCCACCTCGTACGCCCCGGGCCTGGCCTGCGCGCTCGGCCCGTCGCTGAGCAGGCTGCCGGTGGCGGCGCCGACGACGAGGCCGACGCCGGTGACGAGCGCGACGGCGGCGGCCACGGTGCGCGCGACGGTGCGGCGTTCGGCGGGCGGCTCCGGCTCGGGGCGGGGGATGTCGGAGGGGAGCACGGATGCCATGTGCAGCGGGGCGCCTACGGGCTTGGGAGGGCCGGCGGGCACCGGCGGGGCGTACGGCCGCGGCGGCGGCTTGGCCTCCGGCGAGGGGGTGGCCGGGGACGGCGAAGACGGCGCGGTGCCGGTGGATTCCGCTGCGGGCGGCGGGGGTTCGGCCGCGGGCTCCGGCCGCTTCGGCCGTACGGAAGCGTCGGCCGCCGCGGACCCCGCCTCCCGTACCGCCGTGTGGGAGGCGCCCGCGGGACCTGCCGGTCGCGGAGGCTCCGCGTCCGCGCGCGGGCGCACCGGCCGTACGGGCTCCGCGCTCTCCCGCGGCTTCGCCGCGGGCGGGGAATCCGGCGACGGCGGGGCCGCGGGAGTCTGCTCTGCGTCAGTGCTCAACAGCCCCCTCACTCCCCTCCTGTGAGTAGCCCCGCATGACCTGCTGGACGGGCGCTCGCGACACTCTACTGGGCTCCCGCGACGGACGGTGCGCCGCCCGAATGCCTCATCCTGTCCGTACCCACTACCGCCTCCCGGCCACGCGGTGGGAGGCTTCCCCCATGCCGGCCCACACCGCCCCCGTCCCGGACCACGCGGCCCTGCGCGCCCGCTACGACCGCGCCACCGCCCACCTCGACGCCCCCTTCGCCGCGGTCGACACCGAGGCGTTCGACGCCAACGCCGCGGATCTGGTGCGCCGGGCCGCGGGCAAGCCGGTGCGGGTGGCGAGCAAGTCGGTGCGCTGCCGGGCGCTGCTGGAGCGCGTGCTCGCCAGGCCGGGCTTCGCCGGGGTCATGTCCTTCACGCTCGCCGAGTCGCTGTGGCTGGCGCGGTCCGGCTTCGCGGACGTGCTGCTGGCGTACCCGTCGGCGGACCGCGCCGGCTTCGCCGAACTGACCGGCGACCCGAAGCTCGCCGCCGCGGTGACGGTGATGGTGGACGACCCGGCGCAGTTGGACCTCGTCGACGCCGCGCGGGGGCGCGGGCGCGAGGAGGTGCGCGTCTGCCTGGAGCTGGACACCTCGCTGCGGCTGCTGGGCGGCCGGCTGCGCGTCGGCGCCCGCCGCTCGCCGCTGTCCGGCGCGGCGGCGCTGGCGGCGGTGGCCCGCGAGGTGGTGCGGCGGCCGGGCTTCCGGCTGGTGGGGCTGATGGCGTACGAGGGGCACGTGGCCGGCGTCGGGGACGACATCCCCGGGTGGCCGCTGACGTCGCGCGGGATACGGCTGATGCAGGCGGTGGCCCGGCGGCAGCTCGCCGAGCGGCGGGCGGAGGCGGTGGCGGCGGTGCGGCGGCTGGCGGACCTGGAGTTCGTCAACGGCGGCGGTACGGGCAGCGTGCAGCACACCGCCGCCGAGGACGCGGTCACCGAGATCGCCGCCGGCTCCGGGCTCTACCAGCCGCGGCTGTTCGACAACTACACCGCGTTCTCCGGCCGCCCCGCCGCCGTCTTCGCGCTGCCCGTCGTCCGCCGCCCCGGCGTCGGCGTCGTCACCGTCCTCGGCGGCGGCTACCCCGCGTCCGGACCCGCCGGCTCCGACCGGCCTCCCGTGCCGTACCTGCCGGCGGGCCTGCGCTACGACAAGCAGGAGGGCGCGGGCGAGGTGCAGACCCCGCTGCTCGGGCCGCCCGCCGACGACCTGCTGGTCGGCGACCGGGTGTGGCTCCGGCACGCCAAGGCGGGCGAGCTGTGCGAGCGGTTCGACGCGCTGCACCTGATCGAGGGCGAGCGCGTCACGGAGGCGGTTCCGACGTACCGCGGCGAGGGCCGTACGTTCCTCTAGGCGGGACGGCCCGGACGGCCCGCAGGAGCGGGCCGCACGGGCGGAACGCGGCTACAGCGGCGTGACGTACGCGCCCGCGATGCCGCCGTCGACCAGGAACTCCGCGGCGTTGACGAACGACGCGTCGTCGCTCGCCAGGAACGCCACCGCCGCGGCGATCTCCTCCGCCTCCGCGAAGCGGCCCGCCGGGATGTGCACCAGCCGCCGGGCCGCGCGCTCCGGGTCCTTGGCGAACAGTTCCTGGAGCAGCGGGGTGTTGACCGGCCCCGGGCACAGCGCGTTGACGCGGATCCCCTCGCGGGCGAACTGCACGCCCAGCTCGCGGGACATGGCCAGCACGCCGCCCTTGGACGCGGTGTAGCTGATCTGGGAGGTGGCGGCGCCCATCACGGCCACGAACGAGGCGGTGTTGACGATGGAACCGCGGCGCTGGCGCTGCATGTACGGGATGGCGGCCTTGCAGCACAGGTACACGGAGGTGAGGTTGACCTCCTGCACCCGGCGCCAGGCGTCGATGCCGGTGAGCAGGATGGAGTCGTCCTCGGGCGGCGAGATGCCGGCGTTGTTGAACGCGACGTCGACCGAGCCGTACGTGTCGTACGCGGCCTTGAACAGCGCCTCGACGTCCTCCTGGACGGTGACGTCGGTGCGTACGAACAGCCCGCCGGTCGCTTCGGCCGCCGCCTTGCCCGCGGTCTCGTCGACGTCGGCGCAGACGACGTGCGCGCCCTCCGCCGCGAGCCGGCGGGCGGTGGCCAGGCCGATGCCGCTGCCGGCTCCGGTGACGACGGCGGTGCGGCCGGGCAGCCGGCGGCAGACGGGGGTCTGGTCGGTCAACGTGCTCACTCCTCGGTGCTGATGAAGACGTTCTTGGTCTCGGTGAACGACGCGAGCGCGTCCGGGCCCAGCTCGCGGCCGAGGCCCGACTGCTTGAAGCCGCCGAAGGGGGTCCAGTAGCGCACGCTGCTGTGCGAGTTGACCGAGAGGTTCCCGGCGGCGACGGCGCGCGAGACGCGCACGGCGCGCGCGGTGTCGCGGGTCCACAGCGAGCCCGACAGCCCGTACGGGCCGGCGTTGGCGAGGCGTACGGCGTCGGCCTCGTCGTCGAAGGGGTGGACGACGGCGACGGGGCCGAAGACCTCCTCGCGGCTGACCGGGTCACCGGGCGGCGCGTCGGTGAGGACGGTGGCCGGGTACCAGTACCCGGGGCCTTCGGGGACGGTGCCGCGGATGGCGGCGGGGCGGGACTCGGGGACGTGGCCGCGGACCCGTTCGCGGTGGGCGGCGGAGATCAGCGGGCCCATCTGCGTACCGGGGTCTGCCGGGTCGCCGGCGGTGAAGGCGAGGACGGCGGGCTCCAGCAGCGCGAGGAAGCGGTCGTACACGCTGCGCTGGACGAGGATGCGGCTGCGGGCGCAGCAGTCCTGGCCGGTGTTGTCGAGGAACGAGGCGGGGGCGGCGGCCGCGGCGCGCTCCAGGTCGGCATCGGCGAAGACGATGTTCGGGCTCTTGCCGCCGAGTTCGAGGGTGACGCGCTTGACCTGCTCCGCGCAGCGCGCCGCGATGCGCTTGCCGACGGCGGTGGAGCCGGTGAACACGATCTTCGCCACGTCCGGGTGGTCGACCAGCGCGGCGCCGGCGCCCGGTCCGGCGCCCGGCACGACCTGGAACAGCCCTTCCGGCAGGCCCGCTTCGAGCGCCAGCTCGGCGAGCCGCAGCGCGGTCAGCGGGGTGGTCTCGGCCGGCTTGAGCACGACGGCGTTGCCGGCGGCGAGCGCGGGGGCGGTGCCCCACGCGGCGATGGGCATGGGGAAGTTCCACGGCGCGATGACGCCGACGACGCCGAGCGGCTCGGCGAAGGTGACGTTGAGTCCCCCGGCCACCGGGATCTGGCTGCCGGTGAGGCGTTCCACTCCCCCGGCGGCGTAGTCGAGGAGGTCGCGTACGTTGCCCGCCTCCCAGCGGGCGGCGGCCACCGGGTGCCCGGCCTCGGTGACCTCCAGCCGCGCCAGCTCCTCGATCCGGCCGTCGACCTCGGCGGCGAAGCGGCGCAGCAGCCGGGCGCGGTCGCCGGGGGCGAGGGCGGCCCAGTCCCGCTGGGCTTCCGCGGCACGGGCGACGGCGGCGGCGACCTCTTCGGGGCCCGCGGCCGGGACGGTGGCGACGGGCTCCTCGGTGGCAGGGTTGACGACGGTGTGCTCGTGCGGCGCGGCGGGTGGTGCCTGTGCTGCGGGTGCTGATGCTGCCAAGGGTGTCGACCTCACATGCGCTCGAAGGACCGGAAGCGTTCCCAGTCGGTGACGGCGGTGTCGTACGCCTCCTGCTCGACCCGCGCCATGTTGCGGTAGTGGCGTACGACGTCCTCGCCGAACGCCTCCCGGGCCAAGGTGCTGCCGCTCCACAGCTCGGCCGCGTCCCGGAGGGTGGCGGGGACGTGCGCGGCGTCTCCGGTGTAGGCGTTGCCGGTGCAGGCTTCGGGGAGTTCGAGCTTCCGCTCGACGCCGTGCAGCCCGGCGGCGATCATCCCGGCGACGGCGAGGTACGGGTTGACGTCGCCGCCCGGCAGCCGGTTCTCCAGCCGCAGCGAGCCGCCGTGGCCGACGACGCGGATCGCGCAGGTGCGGTTGTCGGGGCCCCAGGCGACGGCGGTGGGGGCGAAGGAGCCGGGGCGGAAGCGCTTGTAGGAGTTGATGTTCGGGGCGTAGAGGAGGGTCAGTTCCGGCAGGCAGGCGAGCTGTCCGGCGACGAAGTGCCGCATGGTCTCGGACATGCCGTACGGGGCGTCCCCGTCCTCCGGTCCTGCGGGGGCGGCGAAGACGGGGGCGCCGTCGGCGTCGCGTACGGACAGGTGGATGTGGCAGGAGTTGCCCTCGCGCTCGTCGTACTTGGCCATGAAGGTCAGCGCCGTGCCCTCCTGGGCGGCGATCTCCTTGGCGCCGGTCTTGTAGATGCTGTGCTGGTCGCAGGTGGTCAGCGCGTCGTCGTAGCGGAAGGCGATCTCGTGCTGGCCGAGGTTGCACTCACCCTTGGCGGACTCGACGGTCATGCCGGCGGCGGCCATCTCGTTGCGGATGCGGCGCAGCAGGGGCTCGACGCGGCCGGTGCCGAGCACGGAGTAGTCGACGTTGTACTGGTTGGCGGGGGTCAGGCCCCGGTACGCGCTGTCCCACGCCTGCTCGTAGGTGTCCTTGAAGACCATGAACTCCAGCTCCGTGCCCGCGTACGCGGTCCAGCCGCGCTCGGCGAGCCGGTCGAGCTGGCGCCGCAGCACCTGCCGCGGCGAGGCGGTGACGGGCGCGCCGTCGTGCCAGGCGAGGTCGGCGGTGACCATGGCGGTGCCGGGGTGCCAGGGGATGCGGCGCAGGGTGGCGAGGTCGGGGTGCATGGCGAAGTCGCCGTAGCCGCGCTCCCATGACGACATCTCGTAGCCCTCGACGGTGTTCATGTCGGCGTCCACGGCCAGCAGGTAGTTGCAGCCCTCGGTGCCGTGTGCCAGTACTTCGTCGAGGAAGAAGGGGGCGGCGAAGCGCTTGCCCTGAAGCCTGCCCTGCATGTCCGTGAAGGCCAGGACTACGGTGTCGAGCTCACCGGCCTCGACGAGCCGGCGCAGCTCGGGCACGGGCAGCGCGGGGGTGCGTGCGGAGTCGGTCACGGATCGGTCTCCTCTTCTGCGGACGTCTTAAGGTATGCGTGGATACCTTTGGTTGGGAAGTAGGCAGAGGCAGCGGGTCGGGAGGGCGGGGTCGGGATGAGGGCGTTCAGCAACGCGGCGGCCGGCGACGGGCTGCGGACCGTACTGCGCCCGGTGCGCGCGGGCAACGGCTTCGAGGAGGCGCTGGAGCAGATACTCCAGGTGCTGCGCCTGGGCCTGGTGCCGCCGGGCGAGCGGCTGCCCGCGGAGCGGAAGTTGGCGGAGCGGCTGCGGATCAGCCGGGTCACGCTGCGGGACGTGCTGAAGGTGCTGGCGGACGAGGGCCTGGTGGAGAGCCGCCGGGGGCGCTACGGAGGCACCTTCGTACGGGAGCGCACCCCCGCGCGCCGGGACGCGCAGGAGGAGTTGCGCCGGCGCACGGAACGTACGGACCTGGAGGACGTACTGCGCTTCCGCGAGGTGCTGGAGACGGGCGCCGCCGAACTGTGCGCCGGCACCGAGATGACGACCGGGCAGCGGGCACGGCTGCGTGCCGCCCTGGAGGCCACCCAGGACGCCCCGCTGGGCGACTACCGGCGGCTGGACACGCTGCTGCATCTGACCCTGGCGGAACTCGCGGGCTCGCCGCGGCTCGCGGCGCAGTACGCCGCCGTCCGGGCCACCGTCAACGACCTGCTGGACTGCATCCCGCTGCTGGTACGGAACCTGGAGCACAGCCAGGCGCAGCACGCCGCGCTCGTCGGCGCGGTGCTCGACGGCGACCCGGACGCCGCCCGCGAGATGATGCGCGAGCACTGCGCCGGCACGGCGGCGCTGCTGCGCGGCTTCCTGGGCTAGGCCCCGCCTGACGCGCCGCCGCGGGCGGGGCCGCGTAACAGGACCTTCATGCACGGGGCTTGCGCTCGTGACCTCGGCGCCGCAAAGGTATGGCACCACACCATTGCTGGGTCCCACCGTCCGTTGAGGCAGGAGCGGCACCATGAGCGAAGGCACCGAGTCCCGCACCGCACCGCCCGGCCCGCGCGCCGCCCCCGACGGCGGTCCCGGCGCCCCCGCCGGCCCCGGCTCCGGCCCCGCGGCGCACGGCGCCGCGGACGACGCGTACCTCCAGCGCCGCGCCCTGCGCGCCGGCAGCGCCGGGCCGCTGCTGCTCACCGGCCTGGGCGTGGCGTACGTCGTCTCCGGCGACTTCTCCGGCTGGAACTTCGGCCTGGCGGAGGGCGGTTTCGGCGGCCTGGCCATCGCCGCGCTGCTCATGGGCGTGATGTACACCTGCCTGGTCTTCGCCCTCGCCGAGCTGGCCGCCGTGCTGCCCACGGCCGGCGGCGGCTACGGCTTCGCCCGCAAGGCGCTCGGCCCCTGGGGCGGGTTCATGACCGGCACCGCGATCCTCATCGAGTACGTCCTGGCGCCGGCCGCGATCGTCATCTTCATCGGCGACTACGTCGAGTCGCTGGAGCTGTTCGGGCTCACCTCCGGCTGGCCCGTCTACCTCGCCTGCTTCGTCCTCTTCCTGGGCATCCACCTGTGGGGCGTCGGCGAGGCGCTGCGCTTCAGCCTCGTCGTGACCGCCGTCGCGGTCGCCGCGCTGCTGATCTTCGCGATCGGCGCCCTCACCGAGTTCAGCGCGGGCTCGCTGAACGACATCCCGGTCGACGACGGCGCCCTCGGGGCCAACTCCTGGCTGCCGTTCGGGATCCTGGGCATCTGGGCGGCGTTCCCGTTCGGGATGTGGTTCTTCCTGGGCGTCGAAGGGGTGCCGCTGGCCGCCGAGGAGACCAAGGACCCGTCCCGTACGCTGCCGCGCGCGATGGCCTGGGCGATGGGCGTGCTGCTGCTGCTCGCCGTCGTCACCTTCATCGCGGCGGCCGGCGCCCGCGGCTCCGCCGCCGTACAGGACGCGGGCAACCCGCTGGTGGAGGCGCTGCAACCGGACGGCGAGGCGACCGCGCTCAGCCGGTTCGTCAACTACGCGGGCCTCGCCGGGCTCGTCGCCTCGTTCTTCTCCCTCATCTACGCCGGCTCGCGCCAGCTCTTCGCCCTCTCCCGGGCCGGCTACCTGCCCCGCGTCCTCTCCCTCACCTCCCGCCGCAAGGCCCCGTATCTGGGCCTGCTGGTGCCGGGCGCGATCGGCTTCGCGCTGGCGGCCGGGAGCGGGAACGGGGCGCGGATGCTGAACGTCGCGGTGTTCGGGGCCACCATCTCGTACGCGCTGATGGCGCTCTCGCACATCGTGCTGCGCCGCCGCGAACCGGGGCTGCACCGCCCCTACCGCACGCCCGGCGGGGCGGTGACGTCCTCGGTGGCGTTCGTGCTCGCGCTGTCGGCGCTGGTGGCGACGTTCCTGGTGGACAAGTGGGCGGCCATGATCGCGGGCTGCGTCTACGCGGTGGCCCTGGGATATTTCGCCGTCTACAGTCGGCACCGGCTGGTCGCGGCGGCACCCGAGGAGGAGTTCGCGGCGCTGGCGGAGGCGGAAGCGGAACTCGAGCGTCCCACGACGAGGGAGAAGTGATGAGCAGGACCCGGCCCCTGATCGGCATTTCCACCTACCTCGTCGACGAGGCCAGGTGGGGCCAGTGGCACCTGCCCGCCGCCCTGCTGCCCGCCGGCTACCACCGCCTCACCCAGCGCGCCGGCGGCCTCGCCGCGCTGCTCCCTCCCGACGACCCGGCCCGCGCGGCGGAGACCCTGCGCCGCCTGGACGGCCTGATCGTCGCGGGCGGCCCGGACCTGGACCCGGCCCGCTACGGCGCCGAGGCGGACGCCCGCACGGACCCGGTCACCCCGACGTCACGCGAGCGGGACGCGTGGGAACTGGCCCTGATCGACGCGGCCCTGGCGGCGGAGCTGCCGCTGCTGGGGGTCTGCCGCGGGGCGCAGTTGCTGAACGTCACCCGTGGCGGCACGCTGTGCCAGCACATGGAGGGCCACCGCCAGCGCCCCGGCGTCTTCGGCGCCCACGAGATCAAGCCGGTCCCGGGCACGCGGCTCGCCGCGCTGCTGCCGGAGGCGGTGACGGTCCCCGCGTACCACCACCAGGCGGTGGCGGAGCTGGGCACCGGTGTGATCGCGTCGGCGTACGCGGCGGACGGCGTGGTGGAGGCGCTGGAGCTGCCGGACGCGGGGGGCTTCGCGCTGGGGGTGCAGTGGCACCCGGAGATGGGCGAGGACGTGCGGGTGGTGCGGGGCCTGGTGGAGGCGGCGGGCTGACGGGCCCGGCGCCGCGGCTCAGGCGGGCTTGCGGACGATGCCGCCGTACTCGTAGACGGGCTTGGCGTGCTTGGTGGTGCCGAGGTACGGCTGGAGAGCCGGGTCGACGGGGGCCAGCGGCGGCTGGAACCGGTCGGGCCGCCAGTCGACGAGATCCACCAGCCCGGGCTCGACGGGCTCCAGCCCCCGGACGAGGGCGTCGACCTCGGCGGGCGTCCTCGTCTGCCACGGGATGCCCTTGGCCCGGACGCTCTCGGTCATCGCGGCGCTGGTGACGGGGTCGTCGGTGACCACCTGCGACAGGCAGACGCAACTGCCGGGCCGTGCGCGGTCGAGCACGGCGCCGAGGACGGCGTGGGGGTCGTCTTCGTCGGGTACGTGGTGCATGACCGACAGGTAGAGCACCGCGAGCGGCTCGTCGAAGTCGATGAGCCGGGTGACGAGCGGGTCGTCGAGGATGGTGGCGGGGTCGCGCAGATCGCCGTCGACGACGATGGTGGAAGCGTCCTCGGCGAGCAGCGCGCGGCCGTGGGCGAGGACGATGGGGTCGTTGTCGACGTAGACGACGCGGGCGTCGGGGGTGAAGCGCTGGGCGACCTGGTGGACGTTGTTGTCGGTGGGCAGCCCGCATCCCATGTCGAGGAACTGCCGTATCCCGGCCTCCTCGACGAGCCACCGCACGGCCCGGAAGAGGAACAGCCGGTTCTCACGGGTGATGTCGAGCCCGGCGGGGAACTCCTTGAGCTGCTTGAGCGCGAACTCCCGGTCGACGGCGTAGTTGTCCTTGCCTCCGAGCAGCCAGCCGTAGACGCGGGCGGAGGTGGGCTGTTCGACGGAGACGCCGGGTATGAAGGACTGGTCCTCTGCTGACACCACGCGCTCCCCGCGTCCGCTCGACGCCTCGAAGATCAAGACAGGTTGGAACGAGGGTAACGCGGAAACCCGCCCCCCGCAGGGTGTACGGAGCCCCTGCGGGGGCACGGGGGCGGATCGTCGGGAGCGCGGGCAGGGCGGCTGGGATGCGGCGGGGGCGGCGGGTGTGGGGAGGCGAAGCTCCGCGGGATCCCGGGTGCAGTCCCACGGGCGCGTGGCGGGCCGGTACTGGGCTCGCAGGAGCCGGGGTGCAGGCACGAAGCCCTGCCGGGGGCGCGGTGGGCGGGTGCTGCGGCCACAGGCCCGAGGGCAGGGCCACAGCCCCGCGGGGACCCGCGGGCCCAACCCCCGAGAGGATCCGCGGCAGACCCCCGGCGGGGGCGCCGCGGACGGCTGTTGGGCGCAGCCCCGGGGGACAGGGGCACAGGCCGGTGGCGGTCCGGGGCGCAGCCCCGCGGGGGGTCCGGGGCGCAGCCCCGCGGGGGGCTCGGGGGCGCAGCCCCTGAGGAAGCGGGATAGGGGTGGGGACGGGGCACCCCCACCCGCGACCGGCCGGCGCTCGTTCCCGTACGGCAAACAGGCCCCGTACCGCACCCGTCTACCGCTCCCTCCCGCCTCTCGTCAGCGCGAGCAGATCCCGCGCCGGGCCCGTCGGGCGCTGGCCGCGGGGCCAGACCGCGCGCAGGGCCCGGGTGAGGGGCAGGGCCGTCACCGCGACCGACACCAGACGGCGGGTCGCCACCTCGTCCGCCACCGCGAGCTCCGACAGCACCGCCGGCCCCGCACCCGTGACCGCCGCCGCCTTCACCGCCGTCGTCGACGCCAGCTCCAGCAGCGGCGTTCCCAGTCCGCCGTACGGGCTCAGCGCCTCGTCCAGCACCTGCCGCGTACCCGAGCCCTGCTCCCGCAGCACCAGCGCCGCCCCCGCCAGCTCCCCCGGCGGCAGCCCCCGCCGGCGCCGCGCCCACGGATGCGACGGCGCCACGACCACCAGCAGCCGGTCGTGCCCGATCACCGCCCCGTCCAGCCCCGGCGGCACCCCCGAGCCCTCCACGAACCCCAGGTCCGCCGCCCCTGACCGGACCTGCGACGCCACCGCCACCGAGTTGCCCGCCTGCAGCGACACCGCCGTCTCCGGCCGCGCCGCGCGCAGCGCGACCAGCCACCCCGGCAGCAGGTACTCCGCGACCGTGAGGCTCGCCGCCACCCGCAGCCGCGAGTCCCGGCGCGCGCGCAGCGCCGCCGCGCCCGCGTCGAACGCCTCCGCCGCCTCCACCACCCGCCGGGCCCACTCCGTCACCACGCCCCCGGCCTCCGTGAGCCGCGAACCCGCCGGCGAGCGGTGCACGAGCGCGACGCCGAGCTGCCGCTCCATGGACCGGATGCGCGCGCTGGCCGCCGGCTGGCTCACGCCGAGGGCCTTGGCCGCCCGCCCGAGGCTGCCCAGCCGCGCGACGGCCAGCAGCAGTTCCAGCGCCGCCAGGTCCGGCACCCGGCGGGCCAGCGAGGGCTCCGGGTCGCCCGCGGCCTCGTACTCACTCATAACCCCAGCTTATGAGCCGATAGAAGATCGGTCCCTACCAGCCGCCCACCACCCGGGCAAGGCTGAAGCCATGGCCGCCACCGCCCTCGTACGTCCCCGGCACACCGCCCGCGCCCGCCACCGGCTCTCCACCCGCGACCTCGGCCCCAACTGGTACGCCGGAGTCATGGGCACCGCCATCGTCGCCACCGCGGGCGCCGCCGTCGGCCTGCCGGCCGCCGCGCTGGTGCCCGTCTGGGCCCTGGCCGCCCTCCTCCTCGCCGCGCTGCTCGCCGCCCGCGCCGCGCACTGGGCCCGGCACGCCGACCGCGCCCGCGAGCACCTCGCCGATCCCGCGGTCGCGCCGTTCTACGGCTGCCTGTCGATGGCCCTGCTCGCGGTCGGCGCCGCGACGACCGCCGTGGGGGCGCACGTGACCGGCGGCGACGCCGCGTTCGCCGTGCACGCCGCCCTGTGGGTGGCGGGTACCGCGGTGGGGCTGGCGGCGGCCGTGGCCGTGCCGTACCTGATGGTCGTACGCCACCGGGTGCGCCCCGGCGACGCCTCGCCCGTGTGGCTGCTGCCGGTGGTGGCCCCGATGGTGTCGGCCGCGACGGGCCCGGCGCTGGCACCGCGGCTGCCCGCGGGGCAGTGGCGGGAGTCGCTGGTGCTGGGCTGCTTCGGGATGTTCGGGATGAGCCTGCTGGCGACGCTGCTGATGCTGCCGTTGATCTTCGCCCGGCTGGTGGAGCGGGGCCCGCTGCCGCTCGCGCTGACCCCGGCGCTGTTCCTGGTGCTGGGGCCGCTCGGGCAGTCGACGACGGCCGCGGGGGCGCTGGCGGACGGCTCGGCGGCGGTGCCGGGGGCGTTCGCGGCGCTCTACGGGGTGCCGGTGCTGGGCTTCGCGCTGCTGTGGCTGGCGGTGGCGGGAGCGCTGGTCGTACGGGCCGCGCGGCGCGGCATGCCCTTCGCGCTGACGTGGTGGGCGTTCACGTTCCCGGTGGGCACGTGCGTGACGGGCGCGGCGAGTCTGGCGGAGCACACGGGGCTCGCGGCGTTCCGCGGGCTTGCGGTGCTGTTGTACGTGCTGCTGACCGCGGCCTGGCTGACGGCCGCGGTCCGCACCGCGGCGGCGGTGGCCCGCGGCGACCTCCTCGCGGCCCCGGCCCGCTGACGACCGTCCCCGTAGCCTGGGGACATGGCAGGCAGGCGCGTGGTGTCCCTGGTTCCGTCGCTGACCGAGGCGATCGCCGTGTCGGCGCCCGGCGCCCTCGTCGGCGCCACCGACTGGTGCACCCACCCGGCGGGGCTCGGCGTCGTACGGGTGCGGGGGACGAAGAACCCGGACGTCGGGCGGATCGTCGCGCTGGCGCCCGACCTGGTCGTCGCGAACGAGGAGGAGAACCGCGAACCGGACCTCGCCGCCCTGCGGGCGGCGGGGCTCGAGGTGCTGGTCACCGAAGTCCGCACGCTGGAGCAGGCGTTCGCGGAGCTGGCGCGGGTGCTGACGGCGTGCGGGGCGGCGGCGCGGCCGGCGTGGCTGGCCGCCGCGGAGGCGGCCTGGCGGGCCGTACGGCCGGCGGCGCGGGCCCGGCCGGCGGTGGTGCCGGTGTGGCGGCGGCCGTGGATGGTGCTGGGCCGGGAGACGTTCGCCGGGGACCTGCTGGCGCGGCTGGGGGTGGCGAACGTGTACGCGGGGCACGCGGAGCGCTATCCGCGGGTGCCGCTCGCGGAGCTGCACGAGAGCGGCGCGGAGCTGGTGGTGCTGCCCGACGAGCCGTACGCGTTCGGGGCGGACGACGGCCCGGAGGCGTTCCCGGCGATGGCCGCGGCGCCGGTGAGCGGGCGGCATCTGACGTGGTACGGGCCGTCGCTGGCCGAAGCGCCCGGCGTGCTGGCCGCGGCGCTGCGCACGGCGTAGGCGGGCGCAGGCCGCCGAAGCCGGGCAAAAGGCGGGCGCCCCGCCGCCCCCTGTGCAGGGGACGACGGGGCGCCGCGAGTGTGCCGCAGGTCAGGAGACCGGTGCGATCCTGTCGATGACCTCGGGATTGTCGTCCATCCACTTGCGGGCGGACTCCTTCTCCTTGCCGTCACCGCCGTTCTGGATCTCGACCTCCAGCGAGGACAGCTCCTCCTCTGAGAGCTTGAAGTCCTTCAGCCACTCGTGGAACTCCGGGAAGTCCTGGGCGAAGTCCTTCTTTGCCACCGTGTGGATGTCGTCGCCCTCGCCCCACGCCTTCTTCGGGTCCTCCAGCTTGGTCAGGTCCCACTTGCCGTAGGCCCAGTGCGGCGACCAGAGCGTGACGACGATGGGCTCCTTCTTGTCGTACGCCCGCTCCAGCTCGGCGAGCATCGAGGAGGTGGACGAGGAGACGACCTCCCAGTCCTCCAGCCCGTACTCGTTGACGACCTTGTCCTTCAGGATCCCCATCATGCCGGCGCTGGCCTCGATGCCGATGATCTTCCCGTCGAACTCGCCCTTGTGATCCTTCAGATCCTCCAGGGACTTGATGTCCTTCATGTACGACGGGACGGACAGCTCCAACGTGGTCGGGCCGTACCAGGAGCCGATGTCGGTGAGGTCGTCGCCGAATCTCTCCCAGTACTGCTCGTGCGTCACCGGCAGCCAGGCGTCGAACTGCACGTCCATCTGCCCCTCGGCGAGCGCGGTGTAGAGCGGGCCGGGGTCGAGCTGCTTGACGTTGGTCTTGTAGCCGCGGTCCTCCAGTACGTTCTGCCACAGGTACGTGGAGGCGATGGCCTCGTCCCACGGGAAGTAGCCGAGGTTCACGGTCTTGCCCGCGTCCTTGCCCTGGGTACCGCCGCCCTTGCCGCCGTCGGGGAGCGGGGCCATCTTGTCGACGTAGCCCTCGTTCTGCTCCAGCCAGTCGCGGACGGCCTGCTGCTCGTTGCCCTCCCCGGCGTCGACGATCATCTCCTCCAGGCTGGTGAGCTCCTTCTCCTTCATGGTGAAGTCGCGCAGCCACTCGGCGACGACGGGCTCGTCCTTCGCGAAGCCCTTGCGCGCGGTGGTGTGCACGTCGTCACCGGAGCCCCAGGCTTCCTTCGGGTCCGCCAGCTTGGTCATGTCGTACTTGCTGTACGCCCAGTGCGGCGACCAGAGCGTGACGACCACCGGCTCCTCGGCCTGGTAGGCGCGCTCCAGCTCGGCGAGCATGGAGGAGGTGGACGAGGAGACGACCTCCCAGTCCTCCAGCCCGTACTCGTTGACGACCTTGTCCTTCAGGATCCCCATCATGCCGGCGCTGGCCTCGATGCCGATGATCTTCCCGTCGAACTCGCCCTTGTGATCCTTCAGATCCTCCAGGGACTTGATGTCCTTCATGTACGACGGGACGGACAGCTCCAGCGTCGTGGGCCCGTACCAGGAGCCCATGTCCTCCATCTTGTCGCCGAACTTCTCCCAGTACTGCTCGTGGGTCACGGGCAGCCAGGCGTCGGTCTGGAAGTCGACCTGGCCCTCGGAGACGGCGGTGAAGAGCGGGCCCGGGTCGAGCTGCTTGGCCTCGGCCTCGAAGCCGCGCTGCTCCAGCACCTCCTTCCACAGGAAGGTGGAGGCGATGCCCTCGTCCCAGGGGATGTAGCCGATGTCGATCTGCCGGCCCTCGCCGACGTCGGTGGACGCGGCGGCGGCCTGCGGGGTGCCCTCGTCGTCGGAGTCGGCCAGGTTCAGGCCGCCCGCGAGCAGCGCCAGCACCACGATGCCGACGGTGGCGATCGCGGTGGTGGGCTTGTAGTGCAGGAACTTCCACCGGTCGACCGCGGCCGCGGTCTTGGCGAGCGCGCGCCGGCCGAGCGGCGAGACGCGCTGGTTGAGTGCGCCGGTCATCCGGTCCAGGTACATGGCGAGGATGACGACGACGAGGCCGCTCTCGAAGCCGGTGCCGATGGCGACGCGGGTGACGGCGTTGTAGACGACCTCGCCGAGGCCGCCGCCGCCGACCATGCCGGCGATGACGACCATGGACAGCGCGAGCATGATGACCTGGTTGACGCCGGCCATGATCGTCGGCAGCGCCAGCGGCAGTTGCACGCGGCGCAGCGTGTCGGCGGGCTTGGTGCCGAACGCCTCGGCGGCCTCGACCAGTTCCGCGTCGACCTGCCGGATGCCCAGCTCGGTCATGCGCACGCCGGGCGGCATGGCGAACACGATGGTCGCGATGATGCCCGGGGTGATGCCGATGGAGAAGAAGATGACGCCCGGGATCAGATAGACGAAGGCGGGCATCGTCTGCATGAAGTCGAGCATCGGCCTGATGGCGGTGCTGACGACCTTGTTACGGGCCGCCCAGATGCCCAGCGGCACGGCGATCACCACGGTGATCGCGGTGGCGACCAGCACCATCGACAGGGTTTCCATGGCCTCGGGCCACAGTTGCACCGAGTCGACGACGGCGAATCCGGCGAAGGCGAGCACCGCCGGCAGCGGGCCGCGCAGCCAGAAGGCGATCACGGCGAAGATGCCCGCCATGACGAGCGGTTCCGGCGCGTCGAGGACGGCGTTGACGCCGTCGTACATGCCGGACAGGACCGTGTCGATGAAGTCGAAGAGCCAGCCCAGGTGGTCCTTGAGCCAGTCGACGACCGACTCGACCCGGGACCCGAAGTCGATCTCAGGCACCTGCGGTCACCTTCTCACCCTCGTCGTCGCCTGCCTGGTCGCCCAGGATGGACAGCAGCCGGCCGCGCTCCACGAGGCCGACGAGGTCCCCGTCGGCGTCGGTGACGCCCACGGCGTCGTCGCCGGTGGCGAACGGGCCGAACAGCTCGGCGACGGGGGTGTCCTCGGTGACGCTGACGGGCGCCGCGGCGCGCAGTTCCTTCGGGGAGAGGCCGTCCTGCGGCTCCTCCATGATGGATCCGGCGGTGAGCACCCGGGTGCGGTCGACGTCCTCGACGAAGCGGCGCACGTAGTCGTCCGCGGGCCGGACGAGGATGTCCTCGGGGCTGCCTATCTGGACGATGCGGCCGTCACGCATGACGGCGATGCGGTCGCCCAGGCGCATGGCCTCGTTGAGGTCGTGGGTGATGAAGACGATGGTCTTCTTCAGCTTGGACTGCAGCTCGATGAGCTGGTCCTGCATGTCCCGCCGGATCAGCGGGTCCAGCGCGCTGAAGGACTCGTCCATGAGCAGCAGGTCGGCGTCGGTGGCCAGGGCGCGGGCCAGGCCCACGCGCTGCTTCATGCCGCCGGACAGCTCGTCCGGCCAGTGGTGCTCCCAGCCCTTCAGGCCGGTCAGCTCCAGGGCCTCGGTGGCGCGCTGTTCGCGCTGCGCCCGGGGTATGCCCTGGACTTCGAGGCCGTAGGCGGCGTTCTCCAGGACGCTGCGATGCGGGAAGAGCGCGAAGTGCTGGAAGACCATGCTGATCTTCGTGGAACGCACCTCGCGCAGTTCGCGGTCGGTCAGCGACGTCAGGTCCTGGCCGTCGAAGAGCACCCGGCCGGACGTGGCGTCGAGCAGCCCGTTGAGCATGCGCAGCAACGTGGACTTGCCGGACCCGGAGAGGCCCATGACCACGAATATCTCGCCCGACTCGACGGTGAAGGAGGCGTCCACCACCGCCGCGGTCGTGCCCTTCTTGCGAAGTTTCTCACGGTCTTCGCCTGACTCTAGCCGGGCGACCGCGTCTTCTGGCCGTTTGCCGAACACCTTGTACAGGTGCTCCGCCTGGAGCCTGCTCACATACACCTCACGCTTCGAACGGAAAAATCGACCTGCCTCCCCCGTCGGCAGGTCGTGGAGTGACGCGGGTTCTGCCCGGTTGCTTACCGAATTGTCCGTGTATAGACCATCGGTTCACTCCACTTCGGCCGCTGCCCAGGATCACGATGTCCAAACCATTGCGTGATCCAGTTCACATCTGGATCGCGTTTGGTCGCGGTGCATACGGCATCATCAGGGGATGACCCGACGCCTGATGCTGCTCGACTCGGCCAGCCTCTACTTCCGCGCGTACTTCGGCGTACCGGAATCGGTCACGGCCCCCGACGGCACCCCCGTGAACGCCGTGCGGGGGCTGCTCGACTTCATCTCCCGGCTCGTCGCCGACTATCGTCCCGACGACCTCGTGGCCTGCATGGACGCCGACTGGCGGCCGCAGTGGCGCGTGGATCTCATCCCCTCGTACAAGGCGCACCGGGTCGCCGAGGAGCACCCCGGGGAGGAGGCGGACGAGGAGGTCGTGCCGGACACGCTGTCGCCCCAGGTGCCGGTCATCGAGGAAGTGCTGGACGCCCTCGGCATCGCGCGGGTGGGCGTGGCCCCGTACGAGGCGGACGACGTGATCGGCACCCTGACCGCGCAGGCGGCAGGACCCGTGGACATCGTCACCGGCGACCGCGACCTCTTCCAACTCGTCGACGACGCCCGGGGGGTACGGGTGGTGTACCCCGTCAAGGGCGTCGGCAACGCCACCGTCATGGACGGCGCGGCCCTGCGCGAGAAGTACGGGGTCGACGGCTCCGGCTACGCCGACCTCGCCCTGCTGCGCGGCGACCCCAGCGACGGCCTGCCGGGCGTGCCCGGCATCGGCGAGAAGACCGCGGCCAAGCTCCTCGACGCGTACGGCGACCTCGCCGGCATCATGGCCGCCGCCGGCGACCCCGCCTCGCGGCTCACCCCGGCGCAGCGGCGCCGGCTGACCGAGGCGCGGCCGTACGTCGAGGTGGCGCCGAAGGTGGTGCGGGTCGCGGCCGACGTGCCGCTGCCGGCGTACGACCCGGAGCTGCCGCGGTCGCCGCGGGACCCGGAGCGGCTGGCGGCGCTGGCGAAGCAGTGGGGGCTCGGCGGCTCGCTGGAGCGGCTGCTGACGACGCTGCGCGGCTGACGGCGGGCCGGGCGAGGGCCGGGACAGGGGCGGGACAGGAGCCGGGACAGGGGCCGGGTGCCGCGGTTCGGCGCCGCGGCCCGGCCGCCGGGGTGTTAAGTTAGGTAACCCTAACTTGACTCTCGTCCCGGAGGTTCACGTGGCAGACCGCCCCGCCGGCCGGAAGCGCCAGGTCCACACCGCCCGCGTGGTGCGCACCGAGCAACTCACCCCGCACATGGTGCGCGTGGTCCTCGGCGGCGACGAACTGGCCGGCTTCACCGCGGGCGAGTGGACCGACCACTACGTCAAGCTCCTCTTCCCCGCACCGGGCGCGGAGTACCCCGAGCCGTACGACCTGGACGCCATCCGCCGCGACCTGCCCCGCGACCGCTGGCCCCTGATGCGCACGTACACCGTGCGCGACTGGGACGCCAAGGCCCGGGAGCTGACGCTCGACTTCGTCGTGCACGGCGCGGCCGGCGTGGCCGGCCCCTGGGCGCTGCGCGCCCGGCCGGGCGAGGTGGTGCGCTTCCTCGGCCCCGGCGGGGCGTACGCGCCCGGCCCGGACGCCGACTGGCATCTGCTGGCGGGCGACGAGAGCGCGCTGCCGGCCATCGCCGCCTCGCTGGCGCGCGTACCGGACGGTGCCGTCGCGCACGTGCTGATCGAGGTCGCCGACGCCGCCGAGCGGCAGCCGCTGGCGGCCCCCGAGGGCGCCGTCACCTGGCTCTGCCGCGACGGCCGGCCGGTGGGCAGGGCCCTCGTCGAGGCGGTGCGGGCGCTGGAGTTCCCGCCCGGCCGGGCGCAGGTCTTCGTGCACGGGGAGGCGGGGATGGTCAAGGAACTGCGCCGGCATCTGCGGCTGGAACGGGAGGTGCCACGCGAGCAGTTGTCGATCTCCGGCTACTGGCGGCTCGGCCACGACGAGGACGGCTGGCAGTCCTCGAAGAAGCAGTGGAACGAGGCCGTCGAGCGCGAGCAGGAGGGTGCGGAGCCGGCCACCGGCTCCGCACCCTGAGGCCCGCGGGGCGGACGGCTCAGACCGACCGCTGGTACGTGCGGAACGTACGGGTCGACAGCCACACCGCCACCACCGCCACCGCCAGCAGCCCCCCGCAGCGCAGCAGCACCTCGCCCCAGTCGGGGTCCGCCGACAGCGCGCCCCGGCCGGCCACCACCGCCCAGTCGACGGGGTTGGCGTCGGCGATGTGCCGCATCCACCCGGGCATCAGCGCCGGCGCCATGAACGCCGAGGACAGGAACGTCAGCGGCAGCAGCAGGAACGTGTTGATGCCGATGATCGACTCACGCTGCCGCACCACCATGCCGATCGCGTTGGACATCGCCCCGAAGACGGTGCCCAGCAGGATCGCCGCGGCCACCAGCACCAGCAGCCCGGCGGCCCCGCCCGCGTAGTCCGCACCGGCGAGCAGCCCGAGCAGGACGATCACGACCGCCTGCACGAGCACGCTGAGGCCGTTGTTGACGACGTTGGCGTTCATCAGCGCCCCGCGGCTGACCGGGGTGGTCAGGAACCGGTTGAGGGTGCCGCGCTCGATCTCCTCCAGCGTGCCCATGCCGGCCCACATGCTGGAGCTGAGCGCGGTCATCACCACCACGCCCGGGATCAGGTAGTCCAGGTACGAGCCGGTGCCGAAGCCCGGCAGTTCGGTGATCTCGCGGAACAGGTTGCCGAAGAGGAAGAGCCAGATCACCGGCTGGACGAGGGTGATCAGAAGGTACGCCGGCTGCCGCAGGAACGCGGTCAGTTGACGCTGCGTCATGTACCAGGTCTGGGCGGCCAGGGCGCTCATCGGGCACCCCCCGCGGCGGCCGGGACCTGCGCGTCGCCGGCCGGGCCGGCGCTGTCCGCGTCGGCGAACCGGCGGCCCGCGTGCCGCAGATACACGTCGTCCAGCGAGGGCCGGGCGACGGTGACCGCGGCCGCCTCGGCGCCCGCGCGCTCCAGCGCGGCCAGCACCAGCGGCACGGCGGCCGCGCCGTTCGCGGCGCGCGCGCTCAGCCGGCGCCCGTCGAGCACCACCTCGCGCACCCCCGCGAAGCCGGTGAGCGCGGCGCGCAGCGGCTCCGCCCCCGTCTCCCCCGGCGCGCGGGCGAGTTCGACGTGCACCGCGTCGCCGCGCAGCTCGCCCTTCAGCCCGTCGGGCGTCCCCTCGGCGACCACCCGCCCGCGGTCGACGATGGCGACGCGCTCGGCGAGCCGGTCGGCCTCCTCCAGGTAGTGCGTGGTCAGCACGATGGTCAGCCCCTCGCCGCCGGCGAGCCGGGCGATCTCCTCCCACAGGGCGGTACGGGCCTCGGGGTCCAGGCCCGTCGTCGGCTCGTCCAGGAACAGCACCTCGGGCCGGTGCACCAGGCCGAGCGCCACGTCGAGGCGCCGCTGCATGCCGCCGGAGTAGCCGCGTACCAGGCGGTCCGCGGCGCCGGCCAGGTCGAAGCGCGCCAGCAGTTCGTCGGCGCGGCGGCCGAGCGGGGCGCCGCGCAGCCCGTACAGCCGGCCCTGCAGCAGCAGGTTCTCGCGCCCGGTGGCCATCGGGTCGGCGCCCGACTTCTGCGCCACGACGCCGATCGCGCGCCGGACCCGCCCCGGGTGGCGCAGCACGTCGTGTCCCGCGACGGCGGCGGTGCCGCCGTCGGGCCTGGCCAGGGTGGTGAGGATCTTGACGGTGGTGGACTTGCCGGCGCCGTTCGGGCCGAGCAGCCCGAAGACCGTACCGGCCGCGACGGCCAGGGACATGCCGTCCAGGGCCGTGACGCCGTGGGGATACTTCTTGGTCAGCTCGCGCGCCTCGACGGCGAGCGTCCCTCTTCCGGGCATGGCGAACTCCGCTCTCGCACGGTGTGCGTGGGTGCCGCCGGACCGTCGGCGAAAGCGGAGCCTGGCTATCCTGGGGTGTGCCGCACCTCGGCGCCCGGCGCCTGCCTCCGCGCAGGTCCGGATGTTCGGGGTCCGTCCCGGCGGGCTGTTGGCGCAGCCCGCCGGGACGCATTTCTTCCGGGCCGCTACGGGCCCTTCCTCGGGTCCTGCGTCTCCTGTGCGGCGCCGGGCGTCCCGCCCGCGCCGCCGGGCAACTCCTCCTCCAGATCCTGCCATTCGGCCGGCATCTCGCCGGTCTCGTGCCAGGCGCGCCACTCCGCGACGCCGCCGAGGGAGCCGTCGGCCAGCTCCGCCAGCAGGCCGCGCAGCCAGGCCGCCTCGGCCTCCAGCATGTGCGCCTGGTACTCGGTCTCGACGACGAAGACGCGCGGCAGCGTCTCGTACAGCTTCGCCAGCGCGCCGCGCAGCCCCGCGGCCAGGACCTCCTGCCGCGCCAGCCGGGTCTGCAGCGCCTCGACCGCCTCGTCCGGCGGCAGCACGCCGATCAGGGAGAGGGCGGCCTCGAAGTGCGTGAACTCCCGGCGGGGGGCGGCGACGATCTCGGTGAGCCAGTCGTGCATCTCCGCGCGGCCGGCGTCGGTGATGGCGTAGACCGTGCGCTCCGGCCGGTTCCCCTGCTTCTGCACCCCGGCGGCGGTGACGAAGCCGTGCTTCTCCAGGTTCTGCACCACGGTGTAGAGGGAGCCGAAATTGATCTTGATGCTCTCCTCTTTGCCCCGCTGCCGCAGCAGTTGGGCGATCTCGTATGGGTGCATCGACCGCTCGGCGAGGAAGGCCAGCACGGCCAGGGCCAGCGGGTTGCTCAGCTTCCGCCGCTTCGCGGGCACGTCCGCTCCCCTCCCTTGCCCGGCACCGTATACTCGTAGCCGAACATATCGCGACTATCGCGAGCCCGTCAATACGAGATGTATCGCGTATCTGACGGCGGGGCCGGCCGTATGGCGGCGCGCCGCACGGGCACGGCGGCGCCGCCCCGGACACCCGGGCCGGCGCCGCCGGCGCGGCGGGAGGGTGCGGCGCTCAGCCGCCCGTGCCCGGCTTCGCGCCCCAGATGTAGAGCTGGTCGTCCTCGCGCAGCAGGTCCCAGAGGGTCTTGGCGTCCTCCTCCGTGAGGTTCACGCAGCCGGCGGAGCCGGAGGTGAACAGGTCCTCGTCGGTGCCGTGCAGGGCCTGGCCGCCGTCGAAGAACTGCGCGTAGGGCATCGGGACGTCGTAGATCGTCGAGTGGTGGTCCCGGTTGCGCCAGTAGATGCGGTGCCAGCCGACGCGGGTCTCCAGCCCCTTGCGGCCGGTACGCACGGGCACCGGTGCGAACACCAGCCGCCCGCCCTTCTGCACCCACAGCAACTGCCGGTCGAGGTCCACGCACGTGACGCGGTACGTGCGCGTGGGGCAGTCGCGGCGCTCGGCGGAGTCGCGGCCCACGCGGTCGGCGAGCGCGTAGCGGTACGTCATCAGGTCCGCGTACCCGTCGGGCGGGTGGATGTCGAGGCGGCGCTGCAGCGCGCTGATGGCGGCGCAGTCCTCCGGGCTCTGCCGGCCGTCCACTTCGAGCTGCAGTTCCTTCTCCAGCTCCCGCTGGTACGGGCCGGTGTCCGACGTGCACGCCGGCTCGTCGCGGGGGGCCGTGGCGGCGGTCGGTGCGGCCACGAGCACGGACAGGGCGGCGGCGGAGACCGCCGCGGCACAGAGTTTGGTCCAACGCATGGCTCACAGGGTCACCGGCCGCGGCGGTCCGGCGGCGCAACACCCCGCGCCTCTCCCACGTTCGGGGCAGCGGCGTCACCCGGTCACGGACGCGGCGGGGCACGCCGCGTCCCGGCCGCTACGTCCGCTCCAGGGTCCGCGTCATCCCCGCCACCAGCGCCGTGGTCAGCAGCCAGCCGGTGGCGACCAGGACGTACGAGAGGATCTGCGCCGGCCCGCCCGACATGTACCAGAAGTCGCGCTGGCCGAGGCCCCCGACCGGGATCAGCAGGTCCAGGGCGTAGACGACGGGATGGAAGTCCGGCCCCTCGCCCTCGCGCACGGGCCGGTCGTCGCCCGCGGCGAAGACCAGGCTGCCGAGCAGCGTGAGCGCCGCCAGCCAGAGCCCGGCCAGCCACGGCCGGTAGCCGAAGCCGACGGTGCCGTCGAGCAGCAGGCTCCAGGCGCGGCCCGCGGGGCGCAGCGTGCGGCGGCGGGCGCGCTGCTTGGCGAGCAGGACGCGGCGGGCGTCGTCGACGTGGCCTATCTGCCGGTACCAGGCCGCGAGCTGCTCGTACGGCTGCGGGGCGTAGCCCGTGCCGCGGCGGATCCAGTCGAGCCTGCGGGGTACGGAGTCCTTCCCCGCGGCGCCCGCCGACTGGATGGACCCGTAGGCGAAGCCGTCGAGGAGGACGGTCACGGGCCAGCTCTCCGGGTCGTCGTGGAGCGTGGTCACCTGCGTGCCGTCGAGCGAGACCGGCCCGGCCGGGCGGACGGCGGGCGTGAAGCGGAGGTCGGTGGCCTGCATCCGGGCGCAGTCGATGCCGGTGCAGTCGCCGAGCCGCGCCCCGTCGAAGCTGAGCAGGTCGGCTATGTGCGTGCCGCGCAGCTCCAACCGGCCCGCGGCGGCGAAGCCGTCGGTGATCTGGACGGTGGTGACCTCGGCGTGGTCGAGCAGAAGCGCGAGGCCGTCCGCGGCGCCGATCCGCGCGCCGTCGAGGAACAGCCCGCCGGACAGCCGGGCGCCGATGAGCCGGATACCGCCGCCGCCGGTGAAGCCGTGGGTGCAGAAGACCGCCCCGTCCACCTCCAGCCCGCCGGCGAAGAGGGACCAGCCGTTCTCGCCGGCCAACCGGGTGCCGTGGAGGAGGAGTTCACCGCTTATCCGGGCGTTGGTGGCGAGCAGGGCGCCGGCGACCCGGCTGCGCCGCACCGACAGCACGCCCTCGACCCGGGCGAGTCGGGCGTCGACGCGGGGCAGCACGCTGTCGTCGAGGTGCACGCTCGCCGTGGTCGCCGAGGTGAGGACGACCTCCTCGTGCAGGAAGCAGTGCTCCAGCCGCAGCCGGTGGGTGGTCTCCGCCCCGGTCAGGTCCAGTCCCCCGGTGATCCGCGCCCCGGCCAGCCGGAGCGCGGCGATGGCGCCGGGCTGCGGCGGGTGCGCGCCCAGCAGCAGCGCGGCGAGGACCGCGGCCCGTACCGTACGCTCCGGGCCCCAGGCCGCGCCGCCGGCGGGATCGTCCAGAGCCGCCTCGCCCACGCGCAGGTCCACCGGGCGGCCTTCGGGGAACGCGGCCCACAACTCCCGCTCCGGGGGCGTCAGATCGTCGTAGGTGATCACCCGGGCAGGGTAGTGCCCCGCGCGCGGGCCGCCTCAGCCCACCGAGCTGTACGCCACGACGCCGCGCAGCACCTTGTCGACCGCCTTGCGGGCGCTGCCCGCGACCGTGCCCTCCGGATCGGCGGCGGCGGACAACTGCCCCAGCACGTCGATCAACTGCTTGCACCAGCGCACGAAGTCGCCCGGCGGCATGTCCGCCTCGCGCAGCACCTCGTCCAGGCTGCGCCCGGACGCCCACTGGTACGCGGCCCAGGCGAAGCCGAGGTCCGGCTCGCGCTGGCCGACGCCCTCGGTCTGGCGGATGCCGTGGTCCTCCTCCAGCGCGTCGAGCCGGCCCCAGATGCGGACCATGTCGCCCAAAGCCCGCTTGGCGCCGCCGCCGGGGAGCTTCGGCGCCATCGCGTCGTCGGACTGCCGGGCCTCGTAGACCAGCGCGGAGGCACAGGCGGCCAGCTCGGCGGGGCCGAGGCCCTCCCAGACGCCCTCGCGCAGGCACTCGGAGGCCAGCAGGTCCAGCTCGCCGTAGAGCCGGGCGAGCCGGCGGCCGTCCTCGGTGACCTTCTCGCCGCCGTCCTGCTCGGCGATGTAGCCCAGCCCGGTGAGCAGCGCGTAGACCCGGTCGAAGGTGCGGGCGATGGTGTTCGTCCGGCCCTCGATGCGGCGCTCCAACTGGTGGGTGTCGCGCAGCAGCCGGTGGTACCGCTCGGCCCAGCGGGCGTGGTCCTCGCGCTCGTCGCAGCCGTGGCAGGGGTGGGCGCGGATCGCCTTGCGCAGCCGGGCGATCTCGGCGTCGTCGGCGGCGGGGGCGCGCTCCTTGCGGTGCCGCCGCGGCTCCAGGTGCCCGGCCTTGGTGCGCAGCGCGGAGGCCAGATCGCGGCGCGACTGCGGGCTCTTGGGGTTGAACGACTTGGGGATGCGCATCCGCTCCAGCGGCTCCACCGGCACCGGGAAGTCCATCGCGGCCAGCCGCTTGACCTGCCGGGCGGCGGTGAGCACCAGCGGGCGGGGGCCGTCGTGCTGCTCGAACCCGCGGTGGCCGTTGGTGCGGCCCGCGGGCGTGCCGGGGTCGAGGACGAGGGCGAGGCCGGCGAACTTGCCGGTGGGCACGTGGATCACGTCGCCCGGCCGCAGCTTCTCCAGCGAGCCCGCGGCGGCGGCGCGGCGCTGCGAGGCGCCCTCGCGGGCCAGCTCCGTCTCACGGTCCTTCAGGTCGCGGCGCAGCCGCGCGTACTCCTCGAAGTCGCCGAGGTGGCAGGTCATCGCCTCGCGGTAGCCGGACAGGCCCTCCTCGTTCTTCTGCACCTGGCGGGAGATGCCGACGACCGACTTGTCCGCCTGGAACTGCGCGAAGGACATCTCCAGCAGCTCGCGCGTGCGGTGCCGGCCGAACTGGGCGACGAGGTTGACCGCCATGTTGTACGACGGGCGGAAGGAGGAGCGCAGCGGATACGTCCGGGTGCCGGCCAGGCCGGCGACGTACTCCGGGCTCATGCCGCGCTGCCACAGCACCACGGCGTGGCCCTCGATGTCGATGCCCCGGCGCCCCGCGCGGCCCGTCAACTGCGTGAACTCGCCCGGCGTGACGTCGGCGTGGGTCTCGCCGTTCCACTTCACCAGCTTCTCCAGCACCACGGAGCGAGCCGGCATGTTGATGCCGAGGGCCAGCGTCTCGGTCGCGAACACCGCCTTGACCAGGCCCTTGGCGAACAGCTCCTCGACGACCTCCTTGAACGTCGGCAGCATCCCCGCGTGGTGCGCGGCGATGCCCCGCTCCAGGCCCTCCAGCCAGTCGAAGTAGCCCAGCACGTGCAGGTCTTCGCGGGGGATCGCGGCCGTGCGCAGCTCGGCGATCTCGCGGACGGCGGCGCGCTCCTCCTCGTCGTTGAGCCGGAGGCCCGCGTAGAGGCACTGCTGTACGGCGCCCTCGCAGCCGGCGCGGCTGAAGATGAACGTGATCGCCGGCAGCAGCGCCTCGGCGTCCAGCCGCTCGATGACCTCGACCCGGCTGGGCGTCCAGACCCGGGAGCGGGAGCGGCGCTCGCGCTCCCGGTCGGCCTCGCGGCCCCGGCCGCGGCGGCGCTCGCGCGGACCCGACGGCCGGGAGTACTCCTGCCGGGCCAGCCGCAACAGGTCGGGGTTGACCGCCTTGGCGGGCTCCTGCCGGCCGCCGGCGGCGGTGCGCTCCTCGAACAGGTCGTACATCCGGCGGCCGGCCATCACGTGCTGCCACAGCGGCACGGGGCGGTGCTCGGAGACGATGACCGCGGTGTCGCCGCGCACGGTGTCGAGCCAGGAGCCGAACTCCTCGGCGTTGGAGACCGTCGCCGACAGGGAGACCAGGGTGACGGACTCCGGGAGGTGGATGATCACCTCTTCCCAGACGGCGCCGCGGAAGCGGTCGGAGAGGTAGTGCACCTCGTCCATGACCACGTAGCCGAGGCCGAGGAGGGTCTGGGAGCCCGCGTACAGCATGTTCCGCAGGACCTCGGTGGTCATGACGATCACCGGGGCGTCGGAGTTGATGGTGTTGTCGCCGGTCAGCAGGCCGACGTTCGCGGCGCCGTAGCGCCGGACGAGGTCGCCGTACTTCTGGTTCGACAGCGCCTTGATCGGCGTGGTGTAGAAGCACTTGCGGCCCTGCTCCAGCGCCAGGTGCACGGCGAACTCGCCGACGACCGTCTTGCCGGAGCCGGTCGGCGCCGCGACCAGCACGCCGCGGCCGTCCTCCAGCGCCCGGCAGGCGTCGAGCTGGAAGGGGTCGAGCGCGAACTCGTACAGCCCGCGGAACGAGCCGAGTGCGGTGGCTTCCTCGGCGGCCCGGCGGCGGTGCGCCGCGTACGCCTCGGCGGGAGGGATGTGCTCGTCGGTCATCGTGAGTACGAGCCTACCGGGCACCACCGACAGCGCACCCGATCTTTGGGGACCGCCCCGGGCCCGCCGGACCGCGGCGGCCGCGACCAGCGGCGTTCCGGGTGGCCGGGGGCTCAGCGCACCAGCACTCGGGCCGCGCCCGGCACGCACTCCGCGGTCAGCGGCAGCGGACCCAGCGGCTCCCCGTCCGCGTACCCGGTGACGTTTGCGGCACTCAGCGACACCCGCGCGGCCCGGTGCACGGTGACGGCCGGATGGGTCAGGTGCGTGCCCTTGTAGACCCGCGGGAAGACCCGCAGCAGCGTGCGCCGGCTGCACCGGCCCACGACGGTGATGTCGAAGAGCCCGTCGTCCATCCGCGCCTCGTGGCAGATCCGCATGCCGCCGCCGTACGACGGGCCGTTGCCGACGGCGACGAGGGTCGCCTCGATCTCGGTCTCGGGGCCGTCGTCGAGCCGCATCCTGTACGGGATCGGGCGGAAGGACGCCAGCTCGGCGACCATCGCCGCGTCGTACCTGAACCGGCCGGGCGGCCAGCTCATCCGGTTGCCCCGGTCGTTGACGCGGGAGTCGAACCCGGAGGCCAGCACGGTCCCGAAGTACGTGTCCCCCGCCTTGCCCAGGTCGATCGCCCGGGTGCTGCCGGACTCCAGGGCCCCCACGACGACCTCGGCGGCGGCGTCCGGATCGCGTACGGGCAGACCGGTGGCGCGGGCGAAGTCGTTGCCGGTGCCCACGGCCACGATGCCCACGGGCACCTCGGTGCCGGCCACGGACTGCAGCGCGAGGGCGGCCATCCCGTCGCCGCCGACCGATATGAGCGCCCCGGTGCCCGCGGCGACGGCCTCGCGGGCACCGGCGAGCGCGGTGGCGGCGTCGCGACCCTGGACGGTGGTCACCTCGTAGCCGGCGTCACGCAGTGCCTCGGTGACGACGGGGGCGGCCTTGGCACCCCGGCCGCGGCCCGCGGTGGGGTTGACGAACACGGTGATATCGCTGGTCACCCGCGTGACCCTAGCGGTCAGGTGGCGTCGTCGTAACCATTTCTGCGGGGCGTGCTGTCCCCGCTCCCGCCGCCACCTGCGCCGTCGGCCTCGCCGGTGGACTGCTCGGGCAGCGACGCCGAGGCGCTCACGGGCTCCACGTCGCCCACGTCCTCGGGCGTGAGGTCGAGGTCGGACGCCTCGTCGTCCGCCGGCCCACGGGCCGCGATACGGGCCCGGCGGCGGTCGTTGAGCAGGGAGAACCCGGTCGCCAGGAAGTACAGCACGATCACCGGGCCGGCCAGCGCGAACATGCCGATCGGGTCGGTGCTGGGGGTGGCGACGGCGCCGAAGGCGACGATGCCGAAGATCATGGCCCGCCACCAGCCGAGCATACGGCGCCCGGTGACGGCCCCGCCCATGTTCAGCATCACCAGCACGAGCGGCAGCTCGAAGGCGAGCCCGAAGACCACGACCATGCGGGTCAGCAGGTCGATGAACTCCGGCAGCGGCAGCAGGTTGGTGGCGTTCTCCGGAGTGAACTCCAGCAGCACCTCGGCCGTCGTCGGCAGGATCTTGTACGCGAAGAAGGCACCGCCGAGGAAGAGCGGCACGCCCGCGGCGACGAACCCGAGCGAGTACTTCTTCTCGTTCTTGTGCAGCCCGGGGGCGAGGAACGCCCACAACTGGTACAGCCAGATCGGCGTCGAGAGCACCATGCCGGTCATGAAGGAGACCTTGAGCATGATGGTGAACGGCGAGATGAGGCCGTTGACCGTGAAGGAGGCGCAGTCCTCCTTCTTGCCGATGTCGGACGCCTTGAGGTCGTCCGGGCAGCCGACGGATTCGAGCACCGGGTCCATCAGGAAGTCGACGATGTCCTGATAGAAGAAGAGCGCGACGATACAGACGACGAGGATGGCCCCGACGGCCTTGACGAGCCGGTCGCGAAGCTCTCTCAGGTGCTCCGCGAGCGGCATACGCCCCTCGGGGTCCCTCTCCTCGCGCTCCTTGCGCTCCTTACGGCGGGCAACGCTTAGCAACCCACGTCCTCATCTCGTGCCGCGAGACCGTCTCCGGCCGCGGAGTGCCCCTGCGGATCGGTCAGCGCTGCGACTGCTGCTGCGTCTGCGCCTGCGGCTGCTGGTCGTTGACCTGCGGCTCGCTGACCGGACGGGAGCTGGTCACGTCGCCGGGGGCGGCCTGGATGGTCTTGGGCGCGGGCTGCGGCGGGTCCGCCGGAGCGGCCTCGTCCGTCTTGCCCTCGTTCTTCATGGCCTTGGCCTCGCTCTTGAGGATGCGGGCCGACTTGCCCAGCGAACGGGCCATGTCCGGAAGCTTCTTCGCGCCGAACAGCAGGATGACGACGACGAGAATCAGGATGATCTCGGTAGGGCCGAGCCGTCCGAACATATGCGTCTACCTTCTCACCGAGGCTGCGTGGGTTTGGGCGTGATCGATCGTAACCCGCGGGGGTGAACTCCGGGCAATCCCCCGGCGTACACCAATCGTGGCCCCCGCCTCGCACCGGAGCCGCGACCTGCAGCCTACCTCCCGAAATCCGATCCGGGGAGGTCACGTGTCGAGCCCGCCCGCCGGGCGACGTCCGCCGCGGAGCGTTCAAGATCTCGCGTCGCACGGCTGATCTGCTGCGCCGCGTCGTCCAGCCGGCGGGCGAGTCTGTGCACTTCGAGGCCGACGCGAAGGGCCGGAACGGCAAGGGCGACGAGCCCGAGGAAGCCGAGCGCGACGGCGGTCATGGGCCACATCATGGGCGAAGCCTAGCCGCCGCGGCGGCCCCAGAAGACACCGGCGCCCGGAGGACGCAGACCGCCGATTCGTTCGCTACGCCCCCTATGCCGGAATAGCGGAGCTTGTTACTAAACGTCGTACGCGGCAAGCGCCTTGACCGCCGCGTCCCGCGCGCTGTCCGCAAGGTCACCCGGCGCCACGATCCGCCCGTCCCGCCCCAGCCGCAGCGCCAGCCGGCGCAGCGACGCCGGGTCCGGGGCCCGCAGCGAGATCCGCAGCCCCCCGTCGGGCAGCTCCTCCGCACTGTCGTGCGGGTAGTACTCGGCGACCCAACGCCCGCCCGGGCCCACCTCGATGACGACCTCGGGGTCCTCCGCGGACGGCTGGACGATGCCCTCGGACAGATCGCGCAGCTCGACGGGCGGCGGGTCGGCCGGGGCGTCGAGGATCCGGATCTCGGCGACCCGGTCGAGCCGGAACGTCCGCCGCGCCTCCGACAGCCGGCACCACGCCTCCACATAGGTGTGCCCGACGGAGACCAGCCGGATCGGGTCGATCTCCCGCTCGGTCAGCTCGTCCCGTGACGGCGAGTAGTACCGCAGCCACAGCCGGCGCCGCTCGGAGATGGCCCGGTCCACCTCGGCGAAGACCCCGCCCTCGGACTCGAACGTCACCGACAGGCTGGAGCTGGCCGCCGCCGACTCGCCGGCCGCGGCCTCCAGCTTCGCGGTGGCCCGGACCAGCGCCCGCCGGTCACCGGCCCGCAACCCCGGCAAAGTGGCCACGGCCCGGGCCGCCACCAGGAGCGCGGTGGCCTCGTCCGCGGCCAGTCGCAGCGGCTCACCGGTGCCGGTGGACTCGGGATTGTGGAACCAGATGCGCTCGCCGTCGGTGTCGATGTCCAGCAGGTCGCCGCCGCGGAAGCTCGTCCCGCACATCGGCAGCACGTCCAGGTCGGAGATCAGCTCGTCCTCGGTGACACCGAAGGCGCGGGCGACGTCCGACAGGTACGCCCCGTTGCGCTCCCGCAGATACGTCACCAGCGACAGCATCCGCCGGGTCCGGTCGATGGCACTGGCCACTGCTCCCCCGCTCCCCTTCAGCCCTTGGCCACGGCACGCAGCCGGTCGATGACGTCGGCCCGCAGCTCGGCGGGCTCCAGGACCACCACGTCAGGACCGAACTCCACCAGCCAGGCGTCCAGTCCGTGCCCGTACGGGATCTCCAGCTCGTCCCAGCCGGGCAGCACCGCCTCGCGGATGCCGTACGCGCGGGCGCGCAGCGGGTAGCCGGCGCCGGTGCGCAGCCGGATCAGCGCCGAGCGGTCCGCGCTCTCGCCGGCCCAGCGCTCGACGGTCTCGCGCACGGTCACCCGGTCCGGCACCTCGACGGTGAAGCCACGGCCGCGGTTGCGGACCCGGCCCGTGATGCGCGAGAGCCGGAAGACGCGCTCGGCGTCGCGGCCGCGGTCGTGGCCGACGAGGTACCAGTGGCCCCGCCAGCACTCCAATTGCCACGGCTCGACATGCCGATCCTCCGGACGGGCCGCATTGGCCTTGCGGTACGGGAAGACGACGGGCCGGCGGTCGCGGCAGGCGAGCATCAGCGGCTCGAACGCCGCCTCCCGCACCGGAATCCGCGGCTCCAGCGCGCTGACCTGCTCCACCGCACCGGCCTCCGGGTCGGCTCCCTCCCCCGCGAGCGGCATCCCGGCGGCGCGCAGCTTCTGCAGCGCACCACTGGCCGCGCCCGCGAGCCGGGCCTGCTGCCAGACTTTCGCGGCCACTCCGAGCGCGGCGGCCTCTTCCGCGTCCAGGGTGACGGGCGGCAGCCGGTTGTTGTCCCGGCGGGCCAGATAGCCGGGCTCCCCGTCCAGGCCCTCGACGGTGTCGATCACCATGCCCAGCTCGCGCAGGTCGTCCTTGTCGCGCTCGAACATCCGGTTGAAGGCGTCCTCGCCCGCGGTGTCGGAGCCGAACGCGGTCCCGCGGCCGGGCCCGAAGGCTTCCACGTACGCCTCGATGGACGTGCGCAGCTCACGCTTGCTGAGCGGACGGCCGGTGCCGAGCAGGCACAGCGCCAGGCACATCAGCCGCTCAGCCTTGGCGATCGCCATCGAGGGGTTCTCCTTATTGCGCGTCCGGGGCAGCGGGCGGCTGCCGCCGGCGACCGTCTACCGCACGTGTCGCTGGTGTTCGCAGATGACGACCGTACTCCGCCTGGGCCCGGCGGCCAAAGCGAAGGCCCCCGCCGTACGGCGGGGGCCTTGCGCTCTGCTGCGTGCGGACGGTGCCGTCAGACCGCGACCAGGTCGCAGACGAAGATCAGCGTCTCGCCCGGCTTGATCCGGCCGCCGCCGGCGCCGGCCTCGCCGTAGGCCAGGTGCGGCGGGATGGTCAGCCGGCGGCGGCCGCCGACCTTCATGCCCGCCACGCCCTGGTCCCAGCCGGGGATGACCTGGCCGGCACCGAGCTGGAACTGCAGCGGCTTGCCGCGGTTCCAGCTCGCGTCGAACTCCTCGCCGCTGGAGAAGGCGACCCCGACGTAGTGGACGGAGACGGTGTCACCGGCCTTCGCGACGGGTCCATCGCCCTCCCACAGGTCCTGGACCTCCAGGTCGGCCGGCGGCGGGCCCTCGGGGAAGTCGACCTCGGGCTTGTCGATGCTCACGGAAGAACACTCCTCGCGCATGGGGTGGTCGGTGACTGGGCCGTAAGTCTTGCAGACACCCCGGGGCGGCGGTGCCGCCGCCTCCCCGGAGGGTGCGGCGCGCTGGACCGTCCGGCGCATCCGGGATCCCGGTGGCCGACGCCATGCCCCGGCGGGGGGCTGCGACGGCCCTCCGCGGCCGGGGCCGACCCGGCGACCCGGGGCGCGCCCGACGGCACCGGGACCGGCACGCCGCACCCGGGCCGCATGACCCGGCGCGTCCCGGAACCGGTCCCGCCGCGCGGACCGCAGGTCAGACGGTGCCGAGGATGTCGACGACGAAGACGAGGGTCTTCTTCTCCAGCTCGTGGCCCTTGGACTTGCCGTAGCCCAGGTCCGGCGGGATGACCAGGAGCACCCGGTCGCCGACCTTCTTGCCGACCAGCGCCTTGTCCCAGCCCTCGACGACCGAGCCGGTGCCGATCTGGAAGGTGGCCGCGCCGGCGTTGTCCCAGGAGGCGTCGAACTTCTTGCCGTCCTCCCAGGCGTAGCCGGTGTACTGGGCGACGAGGCCCTGGCCGGCCTCGACCTTGGCGCCCTTGCCCTTGATGAGGACCTGCTCCTCAAGCTCCTTCGGGGCGTCCGCGCCGTCCGGGATGGTGATCTTCGCGGCCTTGCCCGCGGGCACCTCGATCTCCGGCATGCCCTCGCGCGGCTCGGCGGACTCGCCCTTCAGCTCGCCCTTGGCGTCGACCTTCCCGGCGCCGGCGACGTCGATGACCCAGACCAGGCCGTCGCCCTTCTTGATGCCGGACTCGGGGTTCAGGCTCTCGCCGACGAGCGCGCCCGCGGTGCCCTCGACCAGCAGCCGGCTGCCCACGGTGTGGCCCTCGACGGAGTCGAGGACGTCCGGCGGCAGCGACTGGTTCGGCTCGCCGACCTTGCCCATGAGCTGCTGGTGCACGGCGCCGCCGGCCTGCTGGCCCCCGCCGCCCCCCGCGGCGGGCTGCGCCCAGGTGCTGCCCAGGTCCTGGGCGTCCTTCATGGTCTTGCCGGCGAAGTCCAGCCGGACCTGGTGGCCCTTGCCGACCTTGGCGCCGTCGCCCTCGCTGAGGACCTTGACGACGGCCTCGTCGGACGCCTTGGCGTCGTCCGGAACGTCGAACTTCGGCTCCTCGCCGAAGGCGCCCGTGACCTTGGTCACGGCGCCGGTCTTGCCGCCGTTGTCCGAGTCGGAGGAGTCCTCGGAGCCACAGGCCGCGGCGAACAGCAGGGCGGGCACGACGAGCGCCGCCCCCATGCGGGTCAATTTGCGATGTGTCATGGGTCCAACTCGTGTAGGGGGGTCCGGGCAGCTCCGGCCACTCTACGGCCTTCGCGCCCGGATCCCCGTCACCACATCCGTCCCGCACCCACCGCGCGCCCCGCCTACATTCCGGCGATCAGCTTTTCCACCCGGTCGTCCACCGAGCGGAACGGGTCCTTGCACAGCACGGTCCGCTGCGCCTGGTCGTTCAGCTTCAGATGCACCCAGTCCACCGTGAAGTCGCGCCGCTGCTCCTGCGCCCGGCGGATGAAGTCGCCGCGCAGCCTGGCCCGGGTGGTCTGCGGCGGGACTGACTTGGCCTCGAAGATCTTCAGGTCGTTGCAGACCCGGGCGGCCTGGCCCCGCTTCTCCAGCAGGTAGTACAGGCCGCGGCGGCGGTGGATGTCGTGGTAAGCGAGGTCTATCTGCGCGATCCGGGGGTGGGAGAGGGTGATGTTGTTCTTCGCCCGGTAGCGCTCGATGAGCTGGTGCTTCATCACCCAGTCGATCTCCGTGCCGACCTTGGCGAGGTCCTGGGAGCGGATCGCCTCCAGGGTGCGGCCCCACAGCTCGAGGACCTGCTCGACGACGCCGGTGCGGATACCGCGGCGGTCCACGAAGTCCACGGCCTTCTCGTAGTACTCCTGCTGCACCTCCAGCGCGGACGCCTCCCGCCCGCTGGCGAGGCGCACCTTGCGCTGCCCGGTCATGTCGTGGCTGACCTCGCGGATGGCCCGGATCGGGTTCTCCAGGGTCAGGTCGCGCATCACCGTGCCCGCCTCGATCATGCGCAGCACGAGGTCGGTGGCGCCGACCTTGAGCAGCATGGTCGTCTCGGACATGTTGGAGTCGCCGACGATGACGTGCAGCCTGCGGTAGCGCTCGGCGTCGGCGTGCGGCTCGTCGCGGGTGTTGATGATGGGCCGGGAGCGCGTCGTGGCGGAGCTGACGCCCTCCCAGATGTGCTCGGCACGCTGGCTGACGCAGTAGACCGCGCCGCGCGGCGTCTGCAGCACCTTGCCTGCGCCGCAGATGAGCTGCCTGGTGACGAGGAACGGGATGAGGATGTCGGCGAGCCGGGAGAACTCGCCGTGCCGGGCCACCAGATAGTTCTCGTGGCAGCCGTAGGAGTTGCCGGCGGAGTCGGTGTTGTTCTTGAAGAGGTAGACGTCCCCGGCGATGCCCTCCTCGTGGAGCCGGCGCTCGGCGTCGACGAGGAGGCCCTCGAGGATGCGCTCGCCCGCCTTGTCGTGGGTGACCAGCTCGATGACGTTGTCACACTCGGGAGTTGCGTATTCGGGGTGCGAGCCGACGTCCAGGTACAGGCGTGCACCGTTGCGCAGGAAGACGTTGCTGCTGCGGCCCCAGGAGACGACCCGGCGGAAGAGGTAGCGCGCCACCTCGTCCGGGGACAGGCGGCGCTGCCCCCGGAACGTGCACGTGACGCCGTACTCGTTCTCAAGCCCGAAAATGCGGCGGTCCATGACTGAACATTACGCCTGTCGCTCTGTTTCGAAACCGGGTGCAGCTCCGCCGATTCGATCTTTTTCGGCCGGTCGGGGCGAGCGGGCGGCGCCCGCGAGAACCCGCACGAAGCCGGTCAGCACCAGCAGCGCCGCCGCCCCGCCCAGGCCGACGACCGCGAAGCCGCCCGTCTCGCCGCCGTGCTCGACCGCGGGACCGCTGATCGCGGTGCCCGCGGCGGCGCCGAAACCGAAGGTCGTGACCAGCCAGGAGAACGCCTCCGTGGCCGTGCCGCGCGGCGCGTGCCGGTCGACGACGACGAAGGAGCAGGCGAGTGCCGGGGCGAGGAACAGGCCCGCGACGCCGGAGAGCAGCGTCATGGCGACGGTGCCGGGCGTGAGCATCAGCGGCAGATAGCCGACCGCCAGGCCCGCCAGCAGCAACTGCAGCCGCCGCTCGGCCCGGCCCGGCCACTGCCGGGCGCCGTAGACGATGCCGCCGACCAGGGCGCCGGCGCCGAGCGCGGAGAGGAGGTACCCGCCGATGGCGTCGTCGCCGCGGGCGTCCGCGTACGCGACGGAGGCGACGGCCGTACCGCCGAGGGCGACGCCGACGAAGAAGAAGGCGCCGAGGATCACCAGCAGCCCGCGCGCCCGCAGGGCGCCCAGCCAGTGCGCCTCGCGCGGCTCGGAGCGCCACCGGCGGGCGGGCGGCGACAGGACGACCCACAGGGCACCCAGCACGCCCAGGGCGTTGAGCACGAGCAGCGCGGCCGACTCGGAGGCGGTGGCGACCAGCAGGGTGACGATCAGGGGTGCGACCGCGAACATCACCTCCTGCGCCACGGCGTCCAGCGCGTACGCCCCGTGCACCCGGTCCTCGCGCTTGAGCACGCTGGGCCACAGCGCCCGCAGGGCGCCCTCCAGCGGCGGCGTGAAGAGCCCGGCGACCAGGACGGCGAGGCAGGCCAGCGGTAGCGGATCGATGCCCACGACGGCGAAGAGGGCCATCCCGGCGGCGGAGAGCAGCGCGCTGGGCAGCAGCACGCGCGGCTGGCCGCGCAGGTCGACGGCGCGGCCGAGGAGCGGCTGCCCGATCGCGGTGGCCAGGCCGTAGCCGCCGGAGAGGATGCCGCCCAGGGTGTACGAGCCGCCTTCCGCCCGGACGAACAGCACGATGGCGAACGCGGCGGTGGCGTTCGGCAGCCGCCCGACGAGCGTTCCGGTGAGCAGCCTGCCGACGTGTCTGACGCGCAGCAACTCGGCGTATCCCCGCAGCACGGCCCCTCCCGAGACGCTGAAGTGTTACGTATAACGCCGTAGGTTATACGTAACACGGGCGAGGGTCGACCCCGTATGCCGGAACGCGACGAGGAGGCACGATGCGGGGCGCGCACGAGGACGGAAGGCGCGCCGCGGCGCGCACCGGGCCGGCGGCGGCGGGCGAGGCGGCCCCGCGGCCGGCCGCGGGCCGCGGCGGCGGCGTCACCAGCCGCGACGTCGCCCGCGCCGCGGGCGTCTCCCAGGCGGCCGTCTCCCTCGTCCTCGGCGACAAGTGGCGCGGCCGCGTCTCCGCCGCCAAGGCCGACGCCGTCCGCGCCGCCGCCCGCGAGCTGGACTACCGCCCGAACGCCGCCGCCCGCACCCTGCGCACCGGCGGCACCCGCACGGCGCTCCTCGTCGTCCCCGCGCTCACCAACGAGTTCTTCGCCGGCGTCCACGCCGGCGCCGCACGCGCCGCCGCGGCCCACGACTTCGGCGTCGTGCTCTACCCCTCCCCCGAGGGCATCGGCCCCGCCCGCGACCCCTTCGCCGCCGCCCACACCGCCGTCGACGGCGTGATCGCCTCGTCCATGGCCACCGACGCCGTACGGAACCTGCGCGGCGGCGGACTCCCGCTCGTCATGCTCGACAGCGACCCGGCCGGCACCGGCGCCGTCGCCACCGTCAACGCCGACGTCGCCGACGGCATGCGGCAGGTCGCCCGGCACCTGCTGGAGCTCGGCCACCGGCGGATCACCCACCTCGCCGCCGCCATCGACTCCTGGACCTTCGCCGCCCGCGGCCAAGCGCTGGCCGGCACGCTCGCCGCCGTGCCGGGCACGCGGCTGCGCACCGAAGCCGCCGAGCTGTCCGTCGCCGGCGGTCTCGCGGCGGCCCAGCGGGCGCTGGCGGCGCCGGCGGAGGACCGGCCCACGGCGCTGGTCTGCGACGACGACCTGCTCGCGGCCGGTGCCCTCAAAGGCGTACGGCGCCTGGGGCTGCGGGTGCCGTACGACGTGTCGGTCACCGGCTTCGACGACCTGGCGCTGGCCACCGCCGTCGAGCCGGAGCTGACCACGGTGCGGCTCCCGGCGGACACCGTCGGCGCGGCCGGCATGACGGCGCTGCTCGACGCCCTCGCGGGCCGCGGCGCGGGCAGCTCGACGGTCCCGGCCCGCCTGACGGTACGCGCGTCGACGGCCCCGGCCCCGGGCGCGTAGACCCGCCGGAGCGGGGCACGGGCGCGGGCGCGGGCCCGGTGGAGCAGCGATACGAACCGTGGGCGGACCCGGACCCGGACCCTGCCCCGGACCCGGACACGACGACGGGCGGGCCCGTCGCTGGGCCCGCCCGGTCGATGCCGTACCGCTCCTACTTCTTCTTCTTGCCGGGCTCGTCTCCCGGCTTCTTCGCGGGGCCGTCCGCGGTGGCCGCGCCCTCGGCGCCGCCGTCCGCGTCCGCCGCGGCGTCCTCCGCGTCATCCGCGCCGGAGGCACCCGCCTCGCCGTCCTCCTCCAGCAGCCGGGAGAGCTGACTGCCGAGGATCCGCCGGAACTTGCGCTGCTGCGGCCGGTTGCGGTCGAGGACCGCGACCTCCAACTGCTTCGACGTCAGCTCCCGCTCGCCGCCGTTGTTGTCCCGCGCCAGCGACTCCGCCGCCAGCTTCAGCCCCTCCGCCAGCGTCATGCCCTCGCGGTGCCGCTGATCGAGATAGGTGCTGATCTGATCGGAGTTACCGCCGACCGCGACCGAACCGTGCTCGTCGACGATCGAACCGTCATGCGGCAGCCGGAAGATCTGGTCGTCGGCGGGGGTCTCCCCCACCTCCGCGACGATCAGCTCGACCTCGTACGGCTTCTCCGCGCCGCTGGAGAAGATCGTGCCGAGAGTCTGCGCGTAGACGTTCGCGAGGCCGCGGGCGGTGACGTCCTCGCGGTCGTACGTGTACCCGCGCAGATCGGCGTAACGGACGCCGCCGATGCGCAGGTTCTCGAACTCGTTGTACTTGCCGACCGCGGCGAAGGCGATCCTGTCGTAGATCTCGCTGACCTTGTGCAGGGCCCGGGACGGGTTCTCGGCAACGAACAGGATGCCGTCGCTGTACTGCAGCACGACCACGCTGCGGCCGCGCGCGATGCCCTTGCGGGCGTACTCCGCGCGGTCCGCCATGGCCTGCTGGGGTGAGACATAGAACGGTGTCGACACCGGCTTATCCGTCCCTCTCTGCTCGTGGAGAAATCTCGTGGGGCCGCACGCCCGCTAGAGCACGGACGCGCGCGGGCCGTCGGGCTGCTCCAGCCGGCCGTCGACCACCGAGCGGGCGATCTCGGAGACCTCGGCGTCGGGCAGCCGGCGGAAGCCCTCGTCGGTGATGGACGTGACGATGGGGAAGATACGGCGGGTCAGATCCGGCCCGCCGGTGGCGGAGTCGTCATCCGCCGCGTCGTACAGCGCCTGGACGACGACGGTGGCCGCCTGCTGCTCCGTCAGCTCGTCGGCGTACAGCTTCTTCAGCGCACCGCGCGCGAAGACCGACCCGGACCCCACGGAGGCGAAACCCCGCTCCTCGGTCCTGCCGCCGGTCACGTCGTACGAGAAGATGCGGCCCTTCTCCCGCGCCGGGTCCCACCCGGCGAAGAGCGGCAGCACGGCCAGGCCCTGCATGGCCATGCCCAGGTTGGACCGGATCATCGTGGACAGCCGGTTGGCCTTGCCCTCCAGGGAGAGCTGGGCGCCCTCGACCTTCTCGAAGTGCTCCAGCTCCAACTGGAAGAGGCGCACCATCTCGACCGCGACACCCGCGGTGCCGGCGATGCCGATGGCCGAGTACTCGTCGGCGGGGAAGACCTTCTCGATGTCACGCTGAGCGATCATGTTCCCCATCGTGGCCCGCCGGTCACCGGCGAGGACGACCCCGCCGGGGAAGGTCAGCGCCACGATGGTGGTGCCGTGCGGCGCCTCGACGGCCCCCTTCACGGGCGGCAGCTCCCGGTTCCCCGGCAGCGCCGCGGGAGCATGCTCACCCAGGAAGTCCATAAACGAGGACGAGCCCGGCGTGAGGAAGGCAGCCGGCAGTCGCCCTGCGCCACGGATGTTGGCTTCCACGCGAATCCTTCCGGGGGTACGGTGGCCCGCCCCCCACGGGCCGAGCCGGTGACTTGCGCTGGGCACGGACCTTACCCGTGCCGCTGCCGGGCGTCCGCCCGGGTGCTTCCCGGACGGACGCCCGGGACGGCTACTCGCCGCCCTTTTGCACGAAGGACCTGACGAAGTCCTCGGCGTTCTCCTCGAGCACGTCGTCGATCTCGTCGAGGACCGAGTCCACGTCCTCCGACAGCTTCTCCTGCCGTTCCTTCAGGTCCTCGGAGACCTCGGCGTCCTGCGCCTGCTCCTCGACCTCTTCCTGGGAGCGCGTGGCCTTCTGCTGACCACCGCCGGTGTCCTTGGTCGCCATTTCCCTCACCCCGCTCGGTGTCGCCCGATGGTCCTGACTGCGTCGCCCTGCAAGATCCGACCCTACAAGCTGGGCCCGACATCGGCCCGGTGCTCTCTCAACGCTCGGAGGCCACCCGGATGATTCCCCTCCGCGCCACCTTTAGCCCGGTCCGTCCCGGATCAGCCGCCCGAGAGGACCCGTACCAGCTCCTCCGCCGTACGGCAGCGGTCCAGCAGTTCCTTGACGTGGTTGCGGGTACCCCGCAGGGGTTCCAGGGTGGGGACCCGCTGGAGGGAGTCGCGGCCGGGGAGGTCGAAGATGACCGAGTCCCAGGAGGCGGCGGCCACGTCATCCGCGTACTGTTCGAGGCAGCGGCCGCGGAAGTACGCCCTGGTGTCCTCCGGCGGGTTCTTCACGGCCCGCAGGACCTCGTCCTCGGTCAGGAGCCGCTTGAGGCGGCCGCGGGCCGCCAGCCGGTTGTACAGGCCCTTCTCCGGGCGTACGTCGGCGTACTGCAGGTCGACCAGCGCGAGGCGGGCCGCGTCCCAGTCCAGGGTGTCGCGGCGGCGGTAGCCCTCCAGCAGCTCCCGCTTGGCCAGCCAGTCCAGCTCGCCGGACAGGCTCATGGGATCGGCTTCCAGCCGGTTGAGGGTGTCCTCCCAGCGGGTGAGCACGTCCTTGGTCTGCTCGTCGGCGTCCGCTCCGAAGCGCTCCTCGACGTATTTGCGCGCCAGCTCGCAGTACTCCATCTGGAGCTGTACGGCCGTGAGCGTGCGGCCGCTGCGCAGCACGACCTGGTGGCGCAGCGAGGGGTCGTGCGAGACCTGGTGCAGCGTGCGCACGGGCTGTTCCACGGCCAGGTCGACCGCGATGAAGTCGTCCTCGATCATCGACAGCACCAGGGCGGTGGTGCCGAGCTTGAGGTAGGTGGAGATTTCCGAGAGGTTCGCGTCACCGATGATGACGTGGAGTCTGCGGTATTTCTCGGCATCCGCGTGCGGCTCGTCGCGGGTGTTGATGATGGGGCGTTTGAGGGTGGTTTCCAGGCCGACCTCGACTTCGAAGTAGTCGGCGCGCTGGCTGATCTGGAAGCCGTGTTCGTTGCCGTCCTGGCCGATGCCGACGCGGCCGGCGCCGGTGAAGACCTGACGGGAGACGAAGAAGGGCGTGAGGTGGCGCACGATGTCCGAGAAGGGGGTTTCCCGCTTCATCAGGTAGTTCTCGTGGCAGCCGTAGGACGCGCCCTTGTTGTCGGTGTTGTTCTTGTAGAGAAGGATGGGCTGCGCACCCGGCAGTTGTCCGGCGCGTTCCGCGGCTTCGGCCATGATGCGCTCGCCGGCCTTGTCCCAGAGCACGGCGTCGCGGGGGTTGGTGACCTCGGGGGCGCTGTACTCGGGGTGGGCGTGGTCGACGTAGAGCCGCGCGCCGTTGGTGAGGATGACGTTGGCGAGGCCGATGTCCTCGTCGGTCAACTGGCTGGAGTCGGCGGCCTCACGGGCGAGGTCGAAGCCGCGGGCGTCCCGCAGCGGGTTCTCCTCCTCGAAGTCCCACCGGGCGCGGCGCGCCCGGTGCATCGCCGCCGCGTAGGCGTTGACGACTTGGGACGAGGTGAGCATGGCATTGGCGTTGGGATGGCCCGGGACGGAGATTCCGTACTCCGTCTCGATGCCCATTACTCGCCGTACGGTCATGCGGCCCTCCTTGCCCGGTACCGTCCGCGGCCCTGGACGGAACTCAAGTACCGCTGCGTCTGCGGCACGTGTGGTCCCCGCGGCGGCGATGCGCTGCGCTGCGCGCCGGTACGGAAGAGCCTAGAACGCCTTGGCGGCAGTGGGGAGATCATTACAGTCTTTGCTCCGGTCGGTTTGCACCCGTGGAAATACGTGTCCGGCTGCGGGCGGCCGTGTGGTGCCCCCCGCAGCCGGATCGCCGCATTTACAGGTACTGACCGGTGTTGGCCACCGTGTCGATCGACCGGCCGGTGTCCGCGCCCTGTTTTCCGGTGACGAGAGTGCGGATGAACACGATCCGCTCGCCCTTCTTTCCGGAGATACGGGCCCAGTCGTCGGGGTTGGTCGTGTTGGGCAGGTCCTCGTTCTCCTTGAACTCGTCGACGCAGGCGGCGAGGAGGTGGGAGACGCGCAGGCCCTTCTGGTTGTGGTCGAGGAACGCCTTGATGGCCATCTTCTTGGCGCGGTCCACGATGTTCTCGATCATTGCGCCGGAGTTGAAGTCCTTGAAGTACAGGACTTCCTTGTCGCCGTTGGCGTACGTGACTTCGAGGAACCTGTTCTCCTCGGACTCCGCGTACATCTGCTCGACGACGGACTGGATCATCGCGTCGACGGTGGCCTCGGCGGACTCGCCGTGCTCCGACATGTCCTCGGCGTGCAGCGGCAGCGTCCGGGTGAGGTACTTGGAGAAGATGTCCTTGGCGGCCTCGGCGTCCGGGCGCTCGATCTTGATCTTCACGTCGAGCCGGCCGGGGCGCAGGATCGCGGGGTCGATCATGTCCTCGCGGTTGGAGGCGCCGATGACGATGACGTTCTCCAGGCCCTCGACACCGTCGATCTCCGAGAGGAGCTGCGGGACGATGGTGTTCTCCACGTCCGAGCTGACGCCGGAGCCGCGGGTGCGGAAGAGGGAGTCCATCTCGTCGAAGAAGACGATGACGGGCGTGCCCTCACTGGCCTTCTCGCGGGCCCGCTGGAAGACCAGGCGGATGTGCCGCTCGGTCTCGCCGACGTACTTGTTGAGCAGCTCGGGGCCCTTGATGTTGAGGAAGTAGCTCTTGCCGGCGGGGCGGCCGGTGTGTTCCGCGACCTTCTTGGCGAGGGAGTTGGCCACCGCCTTGGCGATCAGCGTCTTGCCGCAGCCGGGCGGGCCGTAGAGGAGCACGCCCTTGGGAGGCCGCAGCTCGTGTTCCTTGAAGAGGTCGGGGTGGAGGTAAGGCAGCTCGACGGCGTCCCTGATCAGCTCGATCTGGTTGCCCAGACCGCCGATCTTGGTGTAGTCGATGTCCGGGACCTCTTCGAGGACCAGCTCTTCGACCTCGCTCTTGGGGATGACCTCGTAGACGTACCCGGAGCGGGGCTCCAGGAGCAGGGCGTCGCCGGCGCGGATGGTGGTGTGCAGCAGCGGCTCGGCGAGCCGTACCACCTTCTCCTCGTCGGTGTGCCCCATCACGAGGGCGCGCTCGCCGTCCTCCAGGATCTCCTTCAGGGTGACGATGTCCCCGGAGCGCTCGAAGGCCATGGCCTCGACCACGTTCAGCGCCTCGTTGAGCATCAGCTCCTGGCCGCGGCGCAGCTCGTCGAGCTCCACGCTGGGGCTGACGTTCACCCGCAGCTTGCGGCCGCCGGTGAAGATGTCCGCCGTGCTGTCGTCGTTGGCCTGGAGGAAGACACCGAAGCCGGCGGGCGGCTGGGCCAGCCGGTCGACTTCTTCTTTCAGGGCGACGATCTGGTCCCGGGCCTCACGGAGAGTACTCGCCAGGCGCTCGTTCTGCGCGGACACTCCGGCGAGGTTGGTCTGCAACTCGACGATGCGTTCTTCGAGGATCCTCGTGTGACGCGGCGAGTCGGCGAGCTTTCGTCGCAGGACGGCGATCTCCTGCTCAAGGTAGGCGACCTGACCGGCAGGGTCTTCGGACCCTCGACCCGGCCGGATGCCGCGGTTGGTGTCGTCGTCGTGGGCTGCCACGGTCCTCACCTCCTCCAAGGGGAGCTGGACGCTTCCTGACCCTACCTGGCCGCGTCCCACTTGAAACCCCTAGATCACAAAGACGGTCGGGGTGCATCCGATCTTCACCCGTGCGCCCGTCCTCACGCCAGGGAAATACCCATCCAGCAACATCGGAAAGCAGCCATTTGTTTCGTCTACAACGCTCAACACCCGCCAAGGGTGCCTGGAATTGCAGCGAAACGGCGACCGCCTCCCCTCCGGTTCCGGGAACCGGCGGGAAGGCGATGTGGGAGGGGGTGCCGCGGCGGGGTCAGACCTGGGTGCCGGGGACGGGCTCCGCGGTGAGGTGGAAGCGGTCGTTCTCCCACGTCCAGGTCACGTTGCGCTGCTTGTCCGGCTTGCTGCGGGGGACGTCGGGCGAGGAGTAGCCGAGGAGGGTGGCCGAAATCTCGTTTTCGCGGACAGCGAATTCCCCGACGCTCATGCCCTCGGCGGGATCGACGAGAGTCGCGGTCACGCGCGGTGACCGGCCGGGCCCGGTGGCGGACAGGACGTACATCCCGCTGGGCGGGGTGCCGGCGGCGGCGCGGCAGCGCACCACGGCGACGGTTTCGGCGCGGCCGTCGGCGTCGAAGTCGGCGGAGCCCTGTTTGTAGACCTCGGGCTCGGTGCCGGCGCAGTCGAGCGGGTAGCGGGCGGCGCTCGCGTCGGGCCCGGGGGCGGGTCTGCCGCGGTGGTCCCCCTCGCCGGCGTTGCCGGCGGCGACGGACGGGGGCTTGATGAGCGCCGCGAGGGCGATGACGGCGGCCATGGCGGCCGCCGTCGCGATCCAGTGCACCGCGCGCGGGTGCGTGTGCGGGAGGTCGGCGCCGGGCAGAGGCTGCACGGGTGAGGCTCCTGGGAGGGCTGGGAGGGCCGTGGGGAGGCCAGCATGGTGTCACACACCGGCCGCCCGCGGAACGACCCCTGCCGCTTCGGCGCCCCTTCAGTCCCCCGCGGCGGCCCGCTGGCCGCCGGGGCCGGTGTAATCCTCCCCGTACGCCCCCTTCGCGGGCCGGCGGCGGCGCAGCGGCGGCTCGACGCCGTCGGCGAGCCTGCGGGCGGTGAGCAGGAAGCCGGTGTGGCCGATCATCCGGTGGTCCGGGCGTACGGCCAGGCCCTCCACGTGCCAGTTGCGCAGCATGGTCTCCCACGCCTGCGGCTCGTTGAAGTTGCCGTGTTCGCGGATGGACTCCACGGTGCGGGCGAGCTGGGTGGTGGTGGCCACGTACGCGCAGACGATGCCGCCGGGCACCAGGGCCTTGGCGACCGCGTCCAGGCACTCCCAGGGCGCGAGCATGTCCAGGATGACGCGGTCGACGTCGGTGTCGGAGAGGTTGTCCTGGAGGTCGCCGACGGTGAGCTGCCAGGCGGGGTGGGGGCCGCCGAAGTAGCGCTCGACGTTCTGCCGGGCGACGTCGGCGAAGTCCGCGCGGCGCTCGTACGAGTGGAGCATGCCGCTGTCGCCGACGGCGCGCAGCAGGAAGCTGGTCAGCGACCCTGAGCCGACGCCCGCCTCGACCACGCGCGCGCCCGGGAAGACGTCGGCGAACGCGAGGATCTGGCCGGCGTCCTTGGGGTAGACGACGGCCGCTCCGCGCGGCATGGACAGGACGTAGTCGGGGAGCAGGGGGCGCAGCGCGAGATACGGGACGTTGCCCGTGGTGCGCACGACGGTTCCCTCGGGGGCGTCGATCAGCTCGTCGTGCGGGAAGGAGCCCTTGTGGGTGTGGAAGGACTTCCCGGCTTCGAGCGTGAACGTGTAGTGGCGGCCCTTGGGGTCGGTGAGCTGTACCTGGTCCCCGACCTGGAAGGGCCCGCGGCGGCGGGCGGCACCGGTCGGCTCGGACATGCCGCTCACCCTACCGCCGGGGGTGATCAGGACTGCGGCCGGGCCATGGCGGCGACGAAGGCGCGCTCGACGTCGGCGGTGGTGAGGACCCCGTAGATGTGGCCGGTCTCCTCCACCACGAGGTACTCGCTGTGGGGGCTCTCGCGCAGGTGCTCCAGCAGTTGTTCGCCGGTCAGCTCGGCGGAGAGCTTCATCTCGTCCGTGAGGTCCTGGGAGAGCGAGCTGACGGCCACCCAGGGGCGGCGGTGGGCGGGGGTCTGGGCGATGGCCGAGCCGCGTACGACGCCGGTGGGGTAGCCGCGGCCGTCGACGACGACCAGGGCGCGGGCGCCGGCGGCCTCGGCCCGGCGCAGCGCCTCGGACAGCGGGGTGTCGGCGGTGACGGGGGCCGCACGGCGGGTGAGGGCGCGGGCGCGCAGCTCGGGCAGCCGCTCGCGCAGCCGGGCCATGCGCAGGCTGTTGCCGGCCCCGGTCCAGATGATCGCGGCGAGGATCGCGGCCAGCAGGGCGTCGGTGACGGTGTCGACGCTGCCGGGGTCGGAGGCGCGGGAGTGGGTGAAGAGCGGCAGGCCGATGAGCGTGGCGACGGCCAGCGCGCGGCCCACCCAGGCGGCGACGACCGTGCCGGTCATGGGCTTGCCGCTGACCTTCCAGACCGCGGCGCGCAGCATCCGGCCGCCGTCCAGCGGCAGGCCGGGCAGCAGGTTGAAGATGGCGACGATCAGGTTGGAGATCGTGAGGGCGGCGAGGAGCACCGCGGGCACGGTGCCCTCCTCGACGAGCTGGAGGGCGCCGTAGAAGCCGCCGGCGAGGACCAGGGAGAGCAGCGGCCCGGCGAAGGCGAGCCAGAACTCGCGGCCGGGGGTCTCCGACTCCTTCTCGATCTCCGAGACGCCGCCGAAGAACTGCAACTGGATGCGGCGTACGGGCAGCTTGTAGTGGAGGGCGACGCGGGTGTGGGCCAGCTCGTGGACGAGCACGGAGGCGTAGAACGCGACGGCGAAGAAGAGCGCGATCACGTACCGCAGGGCGCCCAGCTCGGGCAGGATCCGTTCGAGCTGGCCGCCGAAGACCCAGGTGATGAGCGCGGCTACGAGGAACCAGCTCGGGGCGACGTACACGGGCACGCCGAAGGGGCGGCCCATGAGGATGCCGCCGCCGCGGCCGGGCCGATCGCCCCTGCGCTCCTCGCTCACGACTCCCACTCCTGCCAGCTCGCGGTGCCCGTCTTCCTGCCCGCCGGTCCGGCCTGCATCGTATGCCGCCGGATGTCGGTCCCTAGCCCTAGGGTCGTACACCATGAGTACCCGCACCGACACCGGGAACCACCCCGCGGACCCCGTACCGCCGCCGCCCGAGGGGGACGGCGGGCCGGACGCGCCACGGGCCCCGGCGCCGCCCCAGGCGCTGTCTCCCTCCCGCGCGGCGGACTTCATGACCTGCCCGCTGATGTACCGCTTCCGGGTGATCGACAGGCTGCCGGAGAAGCCGCGGGCCTCCGCGGCCCGCGGGACGCTGGTGCACGCGGTCCTGGAGCGGCTGTTCGACGATCCTGCCGCCGAGCGTACGCCGCCGCGGGCGCGATCGCTGGTGGCGCCGGCCTGGGAGCGGCTGCTCGCGGACCGGCCGGAGCTGGCGGAGCTGTTCACGGACGGTGACGAAGAGGCGGCCCGGGCCGGGGCCGCGACCGGGGAAGGGAACGCGACCGGGGACGGGGATGCGGCCGGGGATGGCGGGGAGGCCGGCGCGGGCGGGGCCGCGGAGCGGCTGGCGGAGTGGCTGGCCGGGGCCGAGCGGCTCGTCGAGCGGTGGTTCACGCTGGAGGACCCGGCGCATCTGGAGCCCGCCGAGCGGGAGCTGTTCGTGGAGACGGTGCTGGGCTCCGGGCTGAAGCTGCGGGGCGTCATCGACCGGGTGGACGTGGCGCCGACCGGCGAGGTCCGCGTGGTCGACTACAAGACGGGCAAGGCGCCCCCGCCGGAGTACGCGGCCGACGCCCTCTTCCAGATCAAGTTCTACGCGCTGGTGCTGTGGCGGCTGCGCGGCAGTGTCCCGCGCCGCCTGCAGTTGGTCTACCTGGGCAGCGGCGACGTGCTGACGTACGACCCGGACGAGGCCGACCTGCGCGGCGTGGAGCGCAAGGTGCACGCCCTGTGGCAGGCGATCCGGCGGGCGACGGAGAGCGGCGACTGGCGGCCCCGGCCCGGCCGGCTGTGCGGCTGGTGCGACTTCAAGGACTCCTGCCCGGCCTTCGGCGGCACCCCGCCCCCGTATCCGCTGACCGGCGTCGATCTGGGCCTGCCGCAGCCCCGCCCGGCCGGGGACGGGGACGGTGCGCAGGGCAGAATGGACACCGCCTGACAGTTCGGTCCGGCCGAGGAAGAGGAGACCCTGTGGCCATCCGCGTCCTGCTCGTCGACGACCAGCCGTTGCTGCGCACCGGCTTCCGCATGATCCTGGAGGCAGAGCAGGACATCGCCGTGGTCGGCGAGGCCGGCGACGGGCTGCAGGCGCTCGACCAGGTCAGGGCGCTGCAGCCGGACGTGGTGCTGATGGACATCCGGATGCCCCGCATGGACGGTGTGGAGGCCACCCGGCAGATCACCGGCGCGGGCCGGGACGGGCCCGCGAAGGTGCTCGTCCTGACGACCTTCGACCTCGACGAGTACGTGGTGGAGGCGCTGCGCGCGGGGGCCAGCGGCTTTCTGCTGAAGGACGCGCCGGCCGGAGAGCTGGTGCAGGCGATCCGCGTGGTGGCCGCCGGGGACGCGATGCTGGCCCCGAGCATCACCAAACGGCTGCTCGACAAGTTCGCGACCAAGCTGCCGACGGGAGAGCAGGACGTGCCGGACACCCTGGACACGCTCACCGAGCGCGAGGTAGAGGTGCTGAAGCTGGTCGCCCGCGGACTGTCGAACGCGGAGATCGCCGCCGACCTGTTCGTGAGCGAGACGACCGTGAAGACCCATGTGGGCCATGTGCTGACCAAGCTGAGCCTGCGCGACCGGGTGCAGGCCGCCGTGTACGCGTACGAGAGCGGGCTGGTGCGCCCCGGCGGGTCCTGAGCGGCGCACCGGGAGCCCTCGCGCGTGCGCGGGGCTCCCGGGTCGCGTACCCCGGATCAGTGCCGGCGGGTCACTCCGAGCCCTTCGAGATCTCCCAGAAGCGGAAGACCGTCGAGGCGTCGAGCGTCCACTCCAGGCCGAGGATGTTCTCCCGCGCGGCCGCGTACTGCTTGCCCTGCCACAGCGGTATCACCGGCAACTGGTCGGCGACGATGTCCTGCAGTTCGCCGTAGGCGTCGACGGTGGCCGTACGCTCCGACTGCCCGGCGGCCGCCGGTATCAGCTCGCTGGTGATGCGGCCCGGGTTGTAGTTGTTGGCCAGCACGTTGCCCTCGCCGAAGAACGGCGCGGTGAAGTTGTCCGGGTCCGGGTAGTCCGGCACCCAGCCCTTGACGTAGACGCCGTACGAGCCCTTCTCGACGCCCTTCTCGAACTCGTCCAGCGGCACGGACTTCACGTCGGCCTGGAACAGTCCGCTGTCGTTGAGCTGCTTGGCGATCAGCTCGAAGGACGGCACCGTGCCGGGGCCGTAGCGCTCGGGCGTGGCGTACAGCGTCACGCGGACCTTCTCGTCGATGCCCGCCTCGCGCAGCGCCTGCTCGGCCCTGGACGGGTCGGGGCGGTCGCCGTAGGTGTCGTAGAAGGCGGTGTTGTGGCCGGTGATGCCGGCCGGGACGATCGAGTACAGCTCCTCTGCGGTGCCCTCGTAGACCTCGCGGACCAGCGCGTTGCGGTCGATGAGGTACGCGAACGCCTTGCGCACGGCGGGGTTGCCGGCGACCGGGTCGTCCATGTTGAAGACCAGGTGCTGCACCTCGGCGCTGGTGCCCTCGACGAGCTGGATCTTCTGGCCGGCGCCTGCCTGGTCCTGCAGTTCGGCGATGTCCTTCATCGCCAGGCCGCGGTAGGCCAGGTCGATGTCGCCGTTCTCCAGGTCCTCCTTCAGCTTGTCGTCGCCGCCGCTCTTGTCGCCGTAGAGCTTCAGCGTCATGCCGGAGTTCTGCACCTTGGCGGTGCCCTTGTAGCCGGAGTTGACCGAGAACTCGGCTTCCTTGCCCTCCTCGTAGGAGTCCAGCTTGTACGGTCCCGAGCCCACCGCCTTGTCGTCGTCGCGCAGCTTGTCCTTGGGGTAGGACTCGCTGTCGACGATCGAGCCGGCGCCGGAGGCGATCTTCATGGGGAAGGTCGCGTCGGGGTAGTCCAGCCGGAACGTTACGCTCAGCTCGTCGGGCGTCTCGATCGCGCCGATCGAGTCGAGCATGACGGCGGGGCCCGCGGGGTCGTCGATGCCGATCGTGCGCTCGAAGGAGAACTTCACGTCCTCGGAGGTGAGTTCGGAGCCGTTGGAGAACTTCAGCCCGTCCTGCAGCTTGCAGGTGTAGACGCGGCTGTCGGCGTCCTCGAAGGTGCACTCCTTCGCCGCCTCCGGCTCGGGTTCCGTGGACCCCTTGGGGAAGCTCAGCAGGGACTGGAAGACGTTGTTGAACACCAGCCAGGAGCCGGGGTCGTAGCCCGCCGCGGGGTCGATGGCGGTGACCTCGTCGGTCATCCCCATCACGACCGCGTCGCCGGAGCCGGCCCCCGATCCGGAGTCCGAGCCGCAGCCGGCAACGAGCAGCACGGTGGCCATGGCGGCGCCGAGGGGTGGGGCGAGCCGCTGGACAGCCTTCTTCACGTGTGTGGGTTCCTTCACTCGGGTCGGTTCTCTGCCCGGCGCGGCACCGCCGGAGGCCCCTACTCGCTCAGCCCGCGCCGCAGCTCCCAGAGCTGCAGCGTCGACGACGAGTTGAGCGCCCACTCCGCCCCCGTGACGGTGTCGCGCGCCGCGATGTACTGCTTGCCCTGCCAGAGCGGAAGGTACGGGACGTCGCTGGCGAGGACGTCCTGTATCCGCTCGAAGCTGTCCGTCGTGCGCTCCCGCTGTGCTTCCTGGCGGGTCCGCGGGATCAGGTCCTCGATGACGGAGCTGTCGTAGTTGTTGAAGGTGAAGTTCTCCTCGCCGACGAACGGCCCGGTGAACGTGTCGGGGTCGGGGAAGTCGGGATACCAGTGCAGGCCGTAGACGGCGTACCGGTTCTCCGCGTAGTTCTTCTTGTACGTCTCCCAGGTGTCGCCCTTGATGTCGGCGTCGAACAGGCCCGACCTGTTGAGCTGGTCGCGCAGCTCCTCGAACTCGGCCTTCGTCGTCTCGCCGTAGTGGTCGGTGGTGTAGTTCAGGGTGAGCTTCACGGGCGTCTCGACGCCCGCCTCCCGCAGCAGTTCGCGGGCGCCGTCGGCGTCCGGGCGGTCGCCGTAGGCGTCGTGGAAAGCGGTGTTGTGGCCGATGATGCCGCGCGGGATCATCGCGTACAGCGGGTCGACGGTGCGCTGGTAGACGTCGCGCGCGAGCTTCGTCCTGTCGATCACCTCGGCCGCGGCCTGGCGCACGGCCCGGTCCTTCACGGTCGGGTTCTCGATGTCGAAGACGAGGTAGGCGATCTCGGCGCCCGGCGTCTCGAAGAGACTGACGTCGCCGTCTGCGCCCTCGTCGAGCCGGTTGATCTGCTCCGGCTTCAGGCTGCGGCCCATCACGTCGATGTCGCTGCCGGCTATGGCGTCCTCCATGCTCTTGGAGGTGTCGAAGTAGCGGACCTCGACCGCGTCGTTCTGCGGCTCGACCTCGCCCTTGTAGTCGCCGTTGCCGGTGTAGACGGCCTTGGTGGCGACGTCGTCGTCGTGCTCCACCTTCAGGCTGTACGGGCCGGAGCCGGCGATCTCGAAGCCCTCGTAGAGCTTGTCCTTCTCGTAGACCTCGCTGTCGACGATGGCGGCCGCGGGGGTGGCGAGCTTGAGGGGGAACGTCGCGTCGGGCGACTTGAGGTGGAAGACCACGGTCAGCTCGTCCGGGGTCTCCACCGTGTCGACGTTGGCGAGCAGTGGGAACGGGCCGTTGGGGTTCTTGATCTTCAGCATCCGCTCGATGGAGAACTTGACGTCCTCGGCGGTGAGGTCGTGGCCGTTGGTGAACGTCAGCCCGTCGCGGAGCTTGCAGCGGTACTGCTCGCTGAGCCGGTCGGCGAAGACGCACTGCTCGGCGGCGTCCGGCTCGGGCTCCGAGCCCGTACGCGGCATCCGCATCAGCGTCTGGAAGGTGTTCTGCAGGACGTTCCAGGAATTGATGTCGTACGCCGTGGCGGGGTCGAGCGGAGCCGGGTTCTCCTTCGTCAGCTCCAGCCTGTCGGTCGTACCCACCACGATCGCGTCGTCGTCTCCGCCGGAGTCGCCCACCACGCCGCAGGAGGTGACGACCGGGGCGAGCACACCCAGCAGCGCGGGCAGCACCAACGACTTACGAATCATGGTCGACTTTCTCCCTCAGGCGTCCCCGGAGAGATTAGCCGGAGCACCCAGCCGGGCTGGGTGGCAGGGAAGTTGAGAAGGAATCACATGCCGATTACGCCCGGCGTCTTTCCGATAACCGGACGCGGGAACAATGGCCGCGAACCCCAATCAAACCGGGCACAGGGAGGCACCTCGGGGGACCCGCCAGACCCGCGCAGCACGGTTCCGTACCCCTGTCGAGAGCTGTGCGCGTGAGAAAGCTCACCCTGTCGAATCCGCGCCCCGTAGCGGCAATGCGGTAACGGCTTTCGTCACGCAAAATACATGAACCACTGCGCGGAGTTTCCCCTCCGCTTTCTCAGTGGAGGCGCTCGACTACGGAGCGGAGAAAGGGGAGATCGACTTCCGTGAGGGAACGCACCAGGTGCCGTCCCGGCGCGGGCTCGATCGGCGTCACCGACGGCACCGCCACGACGGCGCATCCGGCCGCCTCCGCCGCCGTCACGCCCGTCAGGGTGTCCTCGATCACCGCGCAGTGCCGCGGGTCGGCCCCGAGGGCGGCCGCGGCGTGCAGGTACGGGTCGGGGTGCGGCTTCGTACGCGCGATCTCGTCGCCGGCCACGGAGAGGTGGAACTCGTGCCCCAGCGAGCGCAGCACCCGGTCGATGATGCGCCGGTGCGAGGCGGAGACGAGGGCCGTGGGCACGTCGTGCGCGGCGAGTTCGGTGAGCAGCCGCCGGGCGCCGGGCATGAGCGGCACGTCGCCGTCGACCAGCTCCTCGAAGCGGGTGTTGAGCCGCACCGTCAGCTCCGGCAGGCCGATGTCGGCGCCGGTGGTGGCGATGAGGTACGCGGCGCTGCGCGACATCGGGCCGCCGACGACGACCTGGCGCTGCTCCTCGGTCAGCTCGTGGCCGAACTCGGCGAAGACCGAGACCTCGGCGGCCCACCAGAAGCCCTCGGTGTCGACCAGGGTGCCGTCCATGTCGAGCAGTACGGCCTGCGGCGTCGTACCGCGGAGGGACCGCACCCTGCGGTCCCGGGCCATGCCCTGAGCCGTTCGGGTGCCTTCAGCGGGAATGCTGCTGGTCATCCGCTCACCTCCCTCGAAGGGGCGCAAAGGCCGGCCGCCAGAAGCGACCGGCCTGTTCCGGACCGACCAGTATAAGCCGACTGTCCGGAAAGCGCCCCGGGAGCCCGTTCGGGGCGCTTTACGACGATGCCCGGGCGCGGTACGGCCCGGGCGCCGGCGGCGCTCAGCGGGCGTTGAAGTACTTCGCCTCGGGGTGGTGGATGACGATCGCGTCCGTGGACTGCTCCGGGTGCAACTGGAACTCCTCGGAGAGCTTCACCCCGATCCGCTCCGGCTCCAGCAGCTCGGCGATCTTCGCCCGGTCCTCCAGGTCGGGGCACGCGCCGTAGCCGAGCGAGAACCGGGCGCCGCGGTACTTCAGCGCGAACATGTCCTCGATCTCCGCCGGGTCCTCGCCGGCGTAGCCCAGCTCGGCCCGTACCCGCGCGTGCCAGTACTCCGCCAGCGCCTCGGCGAGCTGTACGGAGAGCCCGTGCAGCTCCAGGTACTCGCGGTAGGAGTCGGCGGCGAACAGCTCGGCGGCGGCCTCGCCGATCTTCGAGCCGACGGTGACGATCTGGAAGCCGACGACGTCCGTCTCGCCGGACTCCTCGGGCCGGAAGAAGTCCGCCAGGCAGAGCCGCCGGCCGCGCCGCTGCCGCGGGAAGGTGAAGCGGGTGCGCTCGGCGCCGTCGTCGCCGAGGACGATGAGGTCGTCGCCCTTGGAGACGCAGGGGAAGTAGCCGTAGACGACGGCCGCCTCCAGCAGGTTGCCGGTCTGCAGCCGGTCCAGCAGCCCGCGCAGCCGCGGCCGGCCCTCGGTGGCGACCAGGTCCTCGTACGACGGACCGCCGCCGCGCGGCGCCTTCAGCCCCCACTGGCCCTTGAAGAGCGCGCCCTCGTCCAGCCAGGAGGCGTAGTCGGCCTGCTGGATGCCCTTGACGACCCTGGTGCCCCAGAACGGCGGGGTCGGCACGGGGGTGTCGGTGGCCACGTCGGAGCGGGCCGGGGCGTCCTCCTCGGCGGCGGGCGCGGGGGCTGCGGCGCGTACCCGGCGGGTGCGCAGCTCGGGCAGCTCGGCGCCGGGGACGCCGCGCTTGACGCCGATGAGGGCGTCCATGAGCCGCAGCCCCTCGAAGGCGTCGCGGGCGTAGCGGACCTCGCCCTCGTAGACCTCGTGCAGGTCCTGCTCGACGTACGCGCGGGTGAGCGCGGCGCCGCCGAGGATCACCGGGTACCGGGAGGCCAGCCGGCGCTGGTTCAGCTCCTCCAGGTTCTCCTTCATGATCACCGTGGACTTCACCAGCAGCCCGGACATCCCGATCACGTCGGCGGCGTGCTCCTCCGCGGCCTCCAGGATCGCCGAGACGGGCTGCTTGATACCGAGGTTGACCACGTTGTAGCCGTTGTTGGACAGGATGATGTCGACGAGGTTCTTGCCGATGTCGTGGACGTCGCCGCGCACGGTGGCCAGCACGATCGTGCCCTTGCCCGAGCTCCCCTCGCCGTCGTCGACCTTCTCCATGTGCGGCTCCAGATAGGCCACCGCGGTCTTCATCACCTCGGCGGACTGGAGCACGAACGGGAGCTGCATCTGCCCGGAGCCGAACAGCTCGCCGACGACCTTCATGCCGTCCAGCAGCGTCTCGTTGACGATCTCCAGCGCCGGCCGTTCGGCCAGCGCGGCGTCCAGGTCGGCCTCCAGGCCGTTCTTCTCGCCGTCGATGATCCGCCGCTTCAGCCGCTCGTCCAGCGGCAGCGCGGCCAGTTCCTCGGCCCTGCCGGCCTTCATCGACTTGGTGTCGACGCCCTCGAACAGCTCCAGCAGGCGCTGCAGCGGGTCGTACGCGGGCTCGTCGCCCTCGGCCGGGCGGCGCCGGTCGTGGATGAGGTCCAGGCAGACCTGCACCTGCTCCTCGTCCAGCCGCGCGATCGGCAGGATCTTGCTGGCGTGCACGATCGCCGAGTCGAGGCCGGCCTTCACGCACTCGTCGAGGAAGACGGAGTTGAGCACGACCCGGGCGGCCGGGTTGAGGCCGAAGGAGATGTTCGACAGGCCGAGCGTGGTCTGCACGTCGGGGTGGCGGCGCTTGAGCTCGCGGATCGCCTCGATGGTGGCGGTGCCGTCGCCGCGGGACTCCTCCTGGCCGGTGCAGATGGTGAACGTCAGGCAGTCGATGAGGATGTCGGACTCGTGGATGCCCCAGTTGCCGGTGAGGTCGTCGATCAGCCGTTCGGCGATGGCGACCTTGTGCTCGGCGGTACGGGCCTGGCCCTCCTCGTCGATGGTCAGCGCCATCAGCGCGGCGCCGTGCTCGCGGGCGAGCGCCGCGACGCGGGCGAAGCGGGACTCGGGGCCGTCGCCGTCCTCGTAGTTGACGGAGTTGATGACGGCCCGGCCGCCGAGCTTCTCCAGGCCGGCGCGGATCACGTCGATCTCGGTGGAGTCCAGCACGATGGGCAGGGTGGAGGCGGTGGCGAACCGGCCCGCCAGCTCGGCCATGTCGGCGGCGCCGTCGCGGCCGACGTAGTCGACGCAGAGGTCGAGCATGTGGGCGCCCTCGCGGATCTGGTCGCGGGCCATCTCCACGCAGTCGTCCCAGCGGCCTTCGAGCATGGCGGTACGGAACTTCTTCGAGCCGTTGGCGTTGGTGCGCTCGCCGATCGCCAGGTAGGAGGTGTCCTGCCGGAACGGCACCGTCTGGTAGAGCGACGCGGCCCCCGGCTCGGGCCGGGGCGTGCGCTCGACCGGCTGCAGGTCCCGTACCCGCTCGGTGAGCTGCCGCAGGTGCTCCGGGGTGGTGCCGCAGCAGCCGCCGACCAGGGACAGCCCGTACTCGCGCACGAACGTCTCCTGGGCGTCGGCCAGCTCGCCCGGAGTCAGCGGGTAGTGGGCGCCGTCCTTGCCGAGCACCGGGAGGCCGGCGTTGGGCATGCAGGACAGCGGCACCCGGGAGTGCCGGGCGAGGTAGCGCAGGTGCTCGCTCATCTCGGCCGGTCCGGTGGCACAGTTCAGCCCGATCATGTCGATGCCCAGCGGCTCCAGCGCGGTGAGCGCGGCGCCGATCTCGCTGCCGAGGAGCATGGCGCCGGTGGTCTCGACGGTCACCGAGCAGATCAGCGGCAGGTCCACGCCGGTGGCCGCCAGCGCCCGGCGGGCACCGAGGACGGCGGACTTGGTCTGCAGCAGGTCCTGGGTGGTCTCGACGAGCAGCGCGTCGGCGCCGCCGGCGATCATGCCCTCGGCGTTCTGCTGGTACGCGTCGCGCAGCGTGCCGTACGCGATGTGGCCGAGGGTCGGCAGCTTGGTGCCCGGGCCCATGGAGCCGAGGACCCAGCGCTGCCGGCCGTCGCCCGCGGTGTGCGCGTCGGCGGACTCGCGGGCGATGCGGACGCCGGACTCGGAGAGCTCGAAGATCCGGTCGGCGATGTCGTACTCGCCGAGGGCGGCGTGGTTGGCGCCGAAGGTGTTGGTCTCCACGCAGTCGACGCCGGCCGCGAAGTACTCGTCGTGCACGGAGCGCACGATGTCGGGGCGGGTGACGTTGAGGATCTCGTTGCAGCCTTCCAACTGCTGGAAGTCGTCGAGCGTGGGCTCCTGCGCCTGGAGCATCGTGCCCATGGCGCCGTCGGCCACCACCACGCGGGTGGCGAGTGCCTCGCGCAGCGCGTCGGCGCGGGTCTGCTGGCTGGCGGCGGGCTGGGACGGCTGCGAGGCCATGGGGATACTCCCTCGTGTGCGACGGCTGTCGGCTATGCGCGGCCCGCGAGGGCCGGTGCACGGGCCAAGGGTATCGGCCGGAGCCGGTACGGCGCGGGCCGTCCCACGACACGGACGGTGCAGGTTTGCGGGGTTTTCCGGCAGACTCGGGCACGATCGGCACGTCCGTGGTCTTCCCCGACCGCCCCCCTGCGGCGGGACAATGACCGATACTGTTCAGCATTGTCGAACTGCCGGTCTCGTTGAGGAGGATCTTCCGTGGCACGGAACATCCAGTCGCTCGAGCGAGCGGCTGCGGTGCTGCGCCTGCTGGCCGGAGGAGAGCGGCGCCTGGGCCTGTCCGACGTCGCCTCCACGCTGGGCCTGGCCAAGGGCACGGCGCACGGCATCCTGCGCACGCTCCAGCAGGAGGGTTTCGTCGAGCAGGACCCGGTCTCCGGGCGGTACCAGCTCGGCGCCGAACTGCTGCGCCTGGGCAACAGCTACCTGGACGTGCACGAGCTGCGCGCCCGCGCCCTGCCCTGGACCGACGACCTGGCCAGGGCCAGCGGCGAGAGCGTGCACCTGGGGGTGCTGCACCACCAGGGCGTGCTCATCGTCCACCACGTCTTCCGGCCGGACGACAGCCGGCAGGTGCTGGAGATAGGCGCCATGCTGCCGCTGCACAGCACGGCGCTGGGCAAGGTCCTGTGCGCCGTCGACCCGGTGGCACACGCCGAGGCCGCGGAGGGCGACCGCAAGGCGCTCACGCCCGCCACGGTCACCGACGCGGCGGACTTCGAACGGATCCTGGAGCTGATCAGGGCCCGCGGCTGGGGCTCCGACGTCGAGGAGACCTGGGACGGCATCGCGGCCGTCGCCGCCCCCGTACGCGACCGCCGCGGCATGCCCGTGGGCGCCGTGAGCGTCACCGGGGCGGTGGAGCGCCTCTGCCCCGGCGGCGAGCTGCGGCCCGAGCTGGTGGCCGCGGTGCGCGACTGCGCCCGGGCGGTGGCCAGGGACCTGGGCGCCGGGCGCTTCTGACCGCGCGGACCCCCCTCCGACTGGCCGATTCTTCGTTTTCCCTTAACCGGGCCTTGACGCGCCTGTGACGTGGCGGAACACTGCCGTGCACCGGTCGGCATTGTCGAACACCTAACGATAATTTTGACGTAGGGTGTGATGCGCGGACCGGATTCCTTGCACGGACCAGCCAGGACAAAGGAGTCGCAGGATGGACCCGTCCAATTGGGACATATTTAGCGGCGAGGTGCTCGGGACCGCCTTGCTGATCGTTCTGGGTGGTGGCGTGGTCGCCGCCATCACCTTCAAGAAGTCCAAGGCCCACCAGGCAGGCTGGGTTGCGGTGTCCCTCGGCTGGGGTCTCGCGGTCCTCACCGGCGCCTACGCGGTGGCCGGCGTCTCCGGCGCCCATCTGAACCCCGCGGTCACGCTCGGGCTCGCCATCAAGGGCGACACCCCCTGGAGCGACGTACCGCTGTACCTCGTCTCGGAACTGCTCGGCGCCATGATCGGCGCCGCTTTCGTGTGGCTCGCCTACTACGGCCAGTTCCACGACCACCTCACCGACAAGGAGGTCGTGGGTCATCTCGACGGCGCGGACCAGAAGGCGATCGAGGCCCACGAGAAGGGTGCGGGCCCGGTACTCGGCATCTTCTCCACCGGCCCCGAGATCCGCAACGTCGTGCAGAACGTGATGACCGAGATCATCGCCACCTTCGTCCTCGTCATCGCCATCCTCACGCAGGGCCTCAACGCCGAAGGCAACGGGCTCGGCACGCTCGGCGTGCTGATCACCGCGCTGGTGGTCGTCGCCATCGGTCTCTCGCTCGGTGGCCCCACGGGTTACGCCATCAACCCCGCGCGCGACCTCGGGCCGCGCATCGTCCACGCCCTCCTGCCGCTGCCCAACAAGGGCGGCTCCGACTGGACCTACGCCTGGATCCCGGTCGTCGGCCCGCTGATCGGCGGCGTCGCCGCCGGCGGTCTCTACCAAGCCGTCTTCGCCTGAGCCGGACGTCCCGCCCGCGCGCCGGGCGGGACGGCGCAGGCCACCACCTCGACCCCGCCGAACCAACGACGTATCGGAGCGACATGACCGACGCACACACTGCAGGCCCGTTCATTGCGGCTATCGATCAGGGGACGACTTCGAGCCGGTGCATCGTGTTCGATACCGATGGCCGGATCGTGTCGGTGGACCAGAAGGA
>NZ_JBIAMS010000019.1:0-172552 GCF_042874195.1 Streptomyces sp. NPDC004134
ACCAACGACCCCGACCTGCCCACCGAACTCACCGCATAACCTCACAACAAGATCACGCCAGTGGCCACCGATACACCACCCCCGCGGACGTGACCCGACCGGTCTCACCCTGCGCCGGTATTCGCCCCCCGTCTGCCGGTACCGCCCGTGATCGGATCAGGCCCGGCACCGCCGTTCGCCCCCGACCACCGTGGACCGGCAACCGGCTGAGCCCAGATCCGGGGGCCCACCCCACCCGCCGGGGGTATCCGCGACAGAGCGCAGCCGTCTCCGGCCTCCGCCCCGTCCAGCGGGGACAACGGCGATCAGCGCCAGCCCGCCCCCGGCCTCCGCCCAACTTCCCACGAGAACATCGGCGATCGGCCCCAGCCCGTCTCCGGCCTTCGCCCCACGTCCGCCGGGGCAACGGCGATCAGGGCAGACCCCGGCGAGCGGCAGCCCGCTCCACGTCCGCCGGGAACCTCAGCGATCGGGGAAGCCCCGGCACCCGCCGGCCCCGGCCTCCGTCGACCGGATGCATCAGCGATCAGGGCAGACCCACCGGCCGGCTTGGCCCCCGTCCGCCGAGAACATCGGCGATCGGGAAACACCCGGCACCCGGCAGTCCGGCCTCCGTCGGCCGGGTGCATCGGCGATAGGGGCAGACCCACCGGCCGGCGTCCGGCCCTCCGTCCGCCGGGAACGTCGGCGAACGGGACTGGCCCAACTCCCGGCGGCCCGGCCACCCCGTCCGCCGGACACCGCCTTCGTAGCGCAGCATTAGGGCGCCCGCTCCCTCCTGGCCACCCATAGCCGCCGGTCTTTCGGGCCGGAGTCCGGTGTCAAGGGTGGGGCGAAGCCCCATCGCGAAGCGACGTTCCTCGCAGCGAAGCGGAGAGGAGCGCCCTTGACGGCGGACGCAGGCCCGCACACTCAGGAGTGGGGTGGCCCGGGGGGAGCCCCAATGACGCCCCACTCCCTTCGCCGCCACCCCCGTACACCGGCACACCCCACGCACCACCGCCACCCCGACGCCGTATCCCCGCACCCGGCCCCACCCACGCACCGCCCCCACCCCGACGCCGCACCCCCGCACCCGGCCCCACCCCACGCACCGCCCCCACCCCGACCCGTACCCCCCACCCGGCCCCACCCAGGCACCACAGCCAGCCCGACACCGACCCCCGCACCCGTCCCACCGCACGGACAACCACCCTCCCCACGCCGTACCCCCGCACCCGCCCCTCGTGCACAAAAGGCCAGCTCACACCGCCAGCGCCCCCGCGCTGTCAGACCAGCCGCATACCCTTGGGTGGGCGTGAGGGGAAATAGAGCGGAAATAGAGGCGAAAAGGACCGGAAAGAGGGGCGCCTCTTCGCCGCGCCCGCGCCGCCCCGTCGCCTGACCGCCGGACCCACCCACCCCGCCACCCGATCGCCCCGCCCAGGTATCCCCGCCCCCACGCCCCGCCGAGGATGACCGCAGCGGGAAATTCTCCACAGGAGGCGCGTGTGACGGGCAGCGACGGCGAAGAAGACAGCGCCGCTGGCGACGAGGTCTACCAGCCCTACGCCTCCGGCGCGCCCGGAGACGGGGCTCAGGACGACGAAGGGCTGCTGCCGCCCGAGGACACCCTGGACGGGTTCATCGACCCCCTCGACGAGGGGTACTCCCCACCCGAGAAGCCCCGCGGGGTCGACCGCACCGGCGTCACCGCCGCCGAGCAGCGTCGCGGGGAGTCCCTGGACGAGCGGCTCGCCGAGGAGATCCCCGATCCGCCCGTCCTCCCCGACGACGACGGCCTCGGCGACGCCGCCGACACCGACGGCGAGCTGATCGACGACGAGGTCGGCGACCGCCGCGCCGGCCGCCTCGTCGCGCCGGACGAGGGCGCCCACGACGACGAAGAGAAAGACATGATCGCCTCGGACGCCGGCATCAACGGCGCCGCCGCCTCCGCCGAGGAAGCCGCCGTCCACGTCGTCGACGATGAGGAAGAGTACGAAGGCCCGCAGGAAGGCCGGCACGAAGGCCCGTAGGAGGACCCGCAGGAAGGTCCGCACGAAGGTCCGCACGGCAGCCCGCACGAAGACAGCGCGCGGTCCGCTCCACCGACGCCCCCCGCCGAGACGGACACGCCCCCCTCACTCCGGGTGGGCCACCAGCACCTCCACCCCGTCCGCCTGCAGTGCGTCCAGATCCGCCGGCGGGATCCCCGAGTCGACGATGACCAGGTCGAAGGCCGTCACCGGGGCGAGTTGGTACAGGCCCCGGCGGCGGAACTTCGTGTGGTCCACCAGGAGGATCTTGCGGGCGCACGCCTCCATCAGCGCGCGCTTGACCGCCACCGTCTCCTGCGACTGGTGGTAGCAGTGCCCCCGGGTGATCGCCGTCGTGGAGGCGAAGAGGGTGTCGGCGTACAGGCTCGTGACCGCGTCGACCGTGCGCAGGCCCAGGAAGGCGTCGTACGCGGGGTAGTACGTGCCGCCCAGTGATATCAGCTCGATGCCCGGGCTGCCCGCGAGCACCTGCGTGACCGGCACGAAGTTGGTGATGACCGTCAGCGGCGCCTGCTGCGTGAGCAGGCGGGTCAGGGCCAGGGCCGTGGTGCTGTCGTCGATGATCACCGACTGGCCGGACTTGACCAGCGGCAGCGCGGCGCGGGCCAGGGCGTTCTTCTCGGCCGTCATCGCCTGGGTGCGGTGGCGCACGTCGCCGTGGAAGGCGGTCGAGGGCTGGGCGGTGGCGCCGCCGCGGACCTTGCGGAGCCAGCCTCTGCTCTGCAGGTGGTCGAGGTCCCGGCGGATGGTCATGGGGGTCACGCCGAGTTCGTCGGCCAACTGCTCGATGCGGACGAAGCCTTCGTCCACGACGCGGCCTTTGATGCGGTCTCTTCGCTCCCGGGGCTTTCGCCCGCTCATGTCGGCCGGCTGCCGGGTCTCTGCCCCCATGGAAACTCCTGTTCTCTTTCTGTGAAGTGAACATTCCCGTATCCGGACGCCGCGCCCCGCTCAGGGCTGCGTACGCGGCGGATGGCGACGCGACTGCCTGCGCTGTCATAGTCCCCCACCGCACCTGCCATCGACTCGATGTTAACCGCCCCTGATCGAGCGAACACTCAAAGGGGTGCTTTACCGGGGTCCGTTGTTCATTTTCTGAGGCCCGTTGACACGAATGAAACATCCGAGTTTCGTGTGCGTCGCCTTCCAAGCGCCCGGCGGGCACCCGGCAACCGCCGGGCAGCGGTCCGGCGGGCGCCCACGAAGGCCACCACGCCGAGGGCACAGCGCACCGCGCCCCCGCGCCCCACCGCAGCCAGCGCCCACGAGCAAGGACACGAGCAAGGAGTGGATCATGAGACGACTGGCCAGTTTTGCTCTCGCCGGCATCCTCGCCACCGGCGCACTGACCGCCTGCGCCGAGGAGCCCGGCAGTTCGGGTGACGACGGCGAGGGCGGCGGCACCGGGGCCGGGAAGGTCGCGTTCCTCATGCCCGACCTGGCCTCCACGCGCTACGAGCAGTACGACGCCCCGCTGTTCAAGAAGCGGATGGGCGAGCTCTGCGACGAGTGCAAGGTCATCTACCAGAACGCCGACAGCGACGCCGCCCTCCAGCAGCAGCAGGCCAACTCCGCCATGGCGCAGGGCGCCAAGGTCATCGTCCTGGACCCGGTGGACTCCGAGTCCGCGGCGACCATCGTGCAGACCGCGCAGTCGCAGGGCGTCAAGGTCATCGCGTACGACCGGCCGATCCCCACCAAGCCCGCCGACTTCTACGTCTCGTTCGACAACGAGGCCATCGGCGAGTCCATCGGCCAGTCGCTCGTCGACCACCTCGACAAGGAGTCCGCCGAGGGCGGCATCCTCCAGGTCAACGGCTCGCCGACGGACGCCGCGGCCGGGCTGATCAAGAAGGGCATCCACAACGCCGTCGACGACAGCGGCTACAAGCTGCTCGCCGAGTACGACACACCCGACTGGTCGCCGGAGAAGGCCCAGCAGTGGGTGAGCGGCCAGATCTCGCAGTACTCGGGACGCATCGCCGGCGTGGTCGCCGCCAACGACGGCACCGGCGGCGGGTCGATCGCCGCGTTCAAGGCCGCCGAGGCCCAGGTCCCGCCGGTCACCGGCAACGACGCCGAGCTTGCGGCCGTTCAGCGGATCATCGCGGGCGACCAGTTCAACACCATCTCCAAGCCGATCAAGACCGTCGCCGAGGCCGCCGCCGAGGTCACGTACGCCTTCATGCAGGGCGAGAAGCCCAAGGCCGACACCCAGCTCTTCGACACGCCGTCCCAGCTCTTCCAGCCGACCGTCGTCACGCAGGAGAACCTCAAGGAGGTCATCTTCGGCCCCGACGGCGTGCTGAAGGCCGAGGACGTCTGCACCCGCGAGTACGCCAAGGACTGCGAGAGCCTCGGCATCGGCTGACGGTACGCAGCCTCCGCACCCGGCGAACTCCGCACCCGGCGAAACGAAAGGAAAAGGGTCACGATGACAGCCCCCGCCGCCCCGGCCGCGCCCACCGTGCTGTCCCTGCGCGGCGTCAGCAAGCAGTTCGGCGCCGTCGCCGCGCTCACCGGCATCGACCTCGACGTGGCCGCCGGCGAGGTGGTGGCCGTCGTCGGGGACAACGGCGCCGGCAAGTCCACGCTGGTGAAGATCCTGTCGGGGGTCTACACCCCCGACGGGGGCACCATCGCCTTCCACGACCGGGAGGTGTCGCTCGCCTCCCCGGCCGACGCGCAGGCCATCGGCATCGCCACCGTCTTCCAGGACCTCGCGCTCTGCGAGAACCTCGACGTCAAGGCGAACCTCTTCCTCGGCCAGGAGCTACGTCCCTGGATGCTGGACGACGTTCGGATGGAGACCCGCTCCTGGGAGCTGCTGCGGGAGCTGTCGGCCCGTATCCCCACCCTCGACGTGCCGGTGGCCGCCCTCTCCGGCGGCCAGCGGCAGACGGTGGCGATCACCCGGGCGCTGCTGGGCAAGCCCGAGGTGATCCTCCTCGACGAGCCGACCGCCGCGCTCGGCGTGGCGCAGACGGCCGAGGTGCTGAACCTCATCGAGCGGCTGAAGGGCAACGGCCTCGGCGTCGTCATGATCAGCCACAACATGGACGACGTACGCGCCGTCGCCGACCGGGTGGCGGTGCTCCGCCTCGGCCGTAACAACGGCGTCTTCGACGCCCGCACGGTCACCTCGGAGCAGGTCGTCGCCGCGATCACCGGCGCGGTGGACAACGTGGTCGCGCAGCGCGCGGCCAGGAGAGCCGCGGCCGGCGAACCGCGGCCGGACGCGGCGACGCGGAATGAGCGGAAAGAGAAGGAACTGCCGTGACATCCCTGGACACTCCGCCGAGCAAGACCACCGACTTGCAGGACGAGCGGCTGACGACGCCCCAGGGCATCGGCGACAGCGTCCGCGCCGCCATCCGCCGCACCCGCGACGGCGACCTGGGCATGCTGCCCGTCGTCGCCGGCATCCTCGTCATCTGGACCATCTTCCAGTCGCTGAACCAGACCTTCCTGTCCAGCACCAACCTGGTGAACCTGACCTTCGAGATGGTGCCGCTCGGCGTCATCGCGCTGGGCATCGTCTGCGTGCTGCTCGTCGGCCAGATCGACCTGTCGGTCGGCTCGGTCAGCGGCGTCTCGGCCGCCGCCACCGCCGTCGTCATGGTCAAGCACGAGCAGCCGATGGTGCTGGCCCTGGCCGTCGCGATCGCCGGCGGCTGTGTGATCGGCTGGCTCTACGGCCAGATACTGAACCGCTTCGGCGTGCCCAGCTTCGTCGTCACCCTGGGCGGGCTGCTGGCCTTCCTGGGCCTGCAGTTGTGGCTGCTGCGCGACCAGAACGCGATCAACATCCCGTTCGACTCGCCGCTGGTGAAGTTCGCGCAGGTGTGGTTCGTGCCCGAGGCGCTGGCCTACGTCTTCGCGGTCGCGGCGGCCGGCGGCTTCCTCGCCGTGGGCTGGGTGCGGGCCCGCAGCCGGCGCCTCGCGGGGCTGTCGTCCGCGTCGATGCAGTGGCTCGGGCTGCAGGCGGGGCTGCTGGCCGCGGCGCTGCTGTTCACGGTCTACTACCTGAACCGCACCCGTGGCGTCCCCTGGATGTTCATGCTCTTCGTCAGCCTGGTGCTGATGGTGCACTACGTCCTCACCAAGACGAAGTTCGGGCGCTCCCTGTACGCGGTGGGCGGCAACGCGGAGGCGGCCCGCCGGGCCGGCATCAACGTCCGCGCCGTCTACACCTCCGCGTTCGTCATGTGCTCCGCGCTGGCGGCGACCGGCGGCGTGCTGGCCGCGGCGCGGCTGGCGGCGGCGAACCAGTCGACCGGCACCGCGGACGTCAACCTCAACGCCATCGCCGCCGCGGTCATCGGCGGCACCAGCCTCTTCGGCGGCCGCGGTTCCGCGTTCGCGGCGCTGCTGGGCGTGCTGGTCATCCAGTCGATCTCCAGCGGTCTGACGCTGCTCAACCTCGACTCCTCGTACCGCTTCATCATCACGGGCCTGGTGCTGCTCGTCGCCGTGGCCCTGGACTCCGCGGCCCGCCGGTCGCGGCAGGCACACGGAAGGGGCTGACGACATGGGGGAAGCGGACCTGACCGCGATCGCGATCGACGCCGGCACCACCGTCGTCAAGGTCGTCGGCTACGGCCCGGACGGCGCGGAGCTGACGGTCGGCCGGCGCCCGACGCGGGTGACGCGGCCCCGGCCCGGCTGGGCCGAGCAGGACATGGCCGACGTGTGGGACGCGGTGGCCTCCGCCGTACGGGAGGTGGTCGCCGAGCTGCCCGCGCCGCCCGCGTTCGTCGCGGTGACCGGGCAGGGCGACGGGGCCTGGCTGATCGACGGCGCGGGCCGGCCCACCGGGCCCGCGGTTCTCTGGAACGACGGCCGCGCCGCCGGCATCGTCGGCGACTGGGAGCGGGACGGGACCGTGGCCGAGGCGTTCCGCATCTGCGGCTCGCGGCTGTCCACGGGCATGCCGAACGCGGTGCTGGCGTGGCTGCGCGCGCACGACCCTGACCGCCTCGCCCGCTCCCGGCACCTGCTGACCTGCGGGGGCTGGCTGTTCTACAAGCTCACCGGCCGGCCCGCCGTGGACGAGTCGGAGGCCGCGGCGCCGTTCCTGGACATCGCCGAACGCACCTGGTCGGACCGGCTGTTCGAGCTGTACGGGGTGGAGTGGGCCCGCGAACTGCTGCCGCCGCTGCGCGACGACGACCACCGCGTCACCCCGCTCGGCGCCGCCGCCGGCGCCGAGACCGGGCTGCCGGAGGGCATCCCCGTGGTGCTCGCCCCGTACGACATCTGCGCCACCGCGATCGGCTCGGGCGCGGTCGGCGCGGGCCGCGCGTGCACCATCCTCGGCACCACGCTCTCCACCGAGATCGTCATGGACGCACCCCCCGCGCCCGGTCCCGCGGACACGCCCGTGGGCATCACCGTCCCGCTCGGCGTCCCCGGCCACTACCTGCGCGCCTTCCCGACGATGAGCGGCGGCGACATGCTCGAGTGGGGCGCGAAGCTCCTGGGTCTCGCCTCGGCCGCAGACCTGATGGAGCTGGCCGAGCGCGGCTCGGCGGACACGGCCGGGGTGCGGTTCATGCCGTACCTCTCCCCCGCGGGCGAGCGCGCCCCGTTCTTCGACCCGGCAGCCCGCGGCTCGCTGACCGGTCTGTCGCTGGACAGCGCCCGCGAGGACGTGGCGCGCGCGGTGGTGGAGGGGGTCACCCTCGCGATCCGCGACTGCCTCGCCGCCTCGCCCGCGGAGCCGGACCTGCTGACGCTCAGCGGCGGCGGCACCCGCAGCGGGTTCTGGATGCGGCTGATCTCGGACGTCACGGGCGTGCCCGTGGCGGTCCCCGCCGACACCGAGATCGGCGCCCGCGGCGCGTGGCTGACCGGCGCCGTCGCGACCGGCAGGGAGCCGGACTTCGCGACGGCGGCGGCGCACCAGGTACGTATCGCCGCGTCGTACGAACCGGACCCCGCCCGCGCCGCGGACGGCCGCTACGCCGAGTTCCTGGAGCTGCGCGAGCTGCACCGGCCGGTGTGGGCGCTGGGCCGGGAGCGTACGGCCGACGGGAACGGATCCGCGCACTCCGGTGGAGCCGGCGCATGACCCACCCCGCTCCCGACGCCTGGCTCGGCATCGACCTGGGCACGCAGGGCGTCCGCGCGGTGGCCACCGACTCCGCCGGGCAGTTGCTCGGCGCGGGGACGGCCCCGCTGACCAGCGACCGCCGCGACGGCCGCCACGAGCAGGACCCGGACGAGTGGTGGCGCGCGGTCTGCGCCGCGGTCGGGCAGGCCCGTGCGGCGGGCGCGGACCCGCGCCGGATCCGGGCCGTGGCCGTCGACGCCACCTCCGGCACCGTCACCCTGACGGACCGCCACGGGCACACCGTCACGCCCGCGCTGATGTACGACGACGGGCGCGCCGCCGTCGAGGCCGAGAAGGTCAACGAGGCCGGCGAGGCGCAGTGGACCCGCGCCGGCTACCGGCGGATGCAGCGCTCCTGGGGGCTGCCGAAGCTGCGCTGGCTGCTCGACCGGCATCCGCGGGCCGCCGCGGACGGCTGGCGGCTGGCGCACCAGAGCGACGTGGTCAACCGCCGGCTCGTCGGCCACGACGTACCGACCGATACCAGCAACGCGCTCAAGACCGGCGCCGACGCCGCCACCGTGACCTGGCCGGAGAAGGTCTTCGCGGACCTCGGCATCCCCGCGGAGGTGCTGCCGGGGCTGGTGCCGCCCGGGACCGTGCTCGGTGAGGTCTCGGCCGCCGCGGCGGCGGAGACCGGGCTGCTCGCGGGCACCCCGGTGGTCGCCGGGATGACCGACGGCTGCGCCGCCCAACTGGGCTCCGGGGCCACGGCGGTGGGGAGCTGGAACTCCGTCATGGGCACCACCCTGGTGCTCAAGGGCGTGACCGCGGAGCTGGTCCACGACCCGGCGGGCGTCATGTACTCGCATCGCTCGCCCGCGGGCACCTGGCTGCCGGGCGGCGCGTCCAGCGTCGGGGCCGGGCTGGTGGCGCGGGAGTTCGCGGGCGCCGACCTGGACCGGCTGACGGCCGGGGCGGCGGAGCTGCTGCCGACCGGGCTGCTGCGCTATCCGCTGGTCTCGCCCGGGGAGCGGTTCCCGTTCGTCGCGCCCGGCGCGACGGCGTTCCGCAGCCGGGAGCCGGCGGGCTCCGCCGAGGACTTCGCGGCGCTGCTCCAGGGGGCCGCGTACGTCGAGCGGCTCTGCTTCGACTACGCCGACCTGCTCGGCGCGCCCGCCACCGGGGCCGTCGTCCTCACCGGCGGTGCGACCCGCAACCCGGTGTGGAACCAGCTCCGCGCCGACGTGCTGCGCCGCCCGGTGACGCTGCCGCGGCACGCGCAGCCGGCGCTCGGGATGGCCGTCCTGGCCGCCGCCGCCCTCGACGGCACCGGCGACGGCGACCGCATCGGGAACGGCAGCGGCACAGGGACCGGCTCCGGCCCCGACTCCGGCTCCGGCACCGCCGCCGGCAGCCCCGCCGCGGGCGGCGCCCTCGACCGCGCCGCCGCCGCGATGGTCCGGGCCGACCGCACCGTCGAGCCCCGCGACCCGTACCGATCCGCCCACGACGAGGGCTATGTCCGGCTCGTCGACCTGCTGGCCCGGCGCGGCTGGCTGCCCGAGGTCGTCGCGGCCCACGCACGAGAGAGGACCGCGTCATGAGCCTCAACGTCATCTTCGTCCGGCACGGGGAGAGCGTCTGGCACGGCGAGAACCGCTACGCCGGCGCCACCGACATCGACCTCACAGAACACGGCCGCGACCAGGCCGCCGCCCTCGCCGACTGGGCGGCGCAGGCGGGTCTCGCGGCCGTGTGGTCCTCGCCGATGCTGCGCTGCCGGCAGACCGCGGCGGGCAGCGCGGCGGCCGCGGGGCTGCCGCTGCACCTCGACCCGCGGCTGCGCGAGCTGGACTTCGGCGTGGCCGAGGGGCTGACCCGCGCCGAGATGCGCGAGCGGATGCCCGAGGCCGTGGCGTCGTTCGAGGCCGACCCGGTGGCCAGCCACTTCCCCGAGGGGGAGGACCCGGCCGCGGTCGTCGAGCGGTACGCCGCCTTCCTCGCCGACCTGCGCGCGGAACACGACACCGGTGCGCAGGGCAGCGGAGGACAGGGCACCGGAGGACAGGGCAGCGGCAAGCAGGCCGGCGGCGGGAAGAGCGACGGGCGGATACTCGTCGTCGCCCACTCCACCGCCATCCGGCTCACCCTGTGCCGGCTGCTCGGCCTGCCGCTGCGCGACTACCGCCGCCGCTTCCCCCACCTGGCCAACTGCGCCCTCAACGAGCTGGTCCTCAGCGACGGCACGCCCTCGCTGCTGACGCTGAACCGCCCCGTGACCCCCGGAGTCCCCGCGTGACCACCATCCTCGCCGCCGGCGACCACTTCGTCCGCAACGACCTGCTCCGCGACCGGCTCCGCCCGGTCGCCCCCGACGCCGACGTCCGCGAACTCACCCTGCCCTGGCCCGTCGAGCCGTTCGGCCCGGTGGCCGAGGTGCGGGAGGCGTCGGGCACCGAGGACCAGCTCATCGAGGCCCTGGACGGCGCCGAGATCTGCGTGACGCAGATGGCGCCGCTGACCGAACGGATCCTCGCCGCCAGCCCCGCCCTGCGGCTGTTCTGCGTCAGCCGCGGCGGCCCCGTCAACGCCAACCTGGAAGCCGCCACCCGCCACGGCGTCGCCGTCACCTACGCCCCCGGCCGCAACGCCACCGCCACCGCCGAGCACACCGTGGCCCTGATGCTGGCCGCCGCCCGCCGGATCCCCGCCACCCACGCGGACCTGGCGGCCGGCACCTGGCGCGGCGACTACTACCGCTACGAGGCCGTCGGGCCGGAGCTGGAGGGCAGCACGGTCGGCATCGTCGGCTACGGCGCCATCGGCTCCCGCGTGGCCCGTATCGCCCGCGGCTTCGGCGCCCGCGTGCTCGTCGCCGACCCCTTCGCCGACGCGGCGGCCGTCGCGCCGGACGAACTGGTCGAGCTGCCCGAGCTGATGAACCGTTCCGCCTTCGTCACCGTGCACGCCCGTGCCACCCCGCAGACCGAGGGGCTGATCTCCCGCGAGCTGATCGGCCTCATGCCCGCCGGCGGCGTCCTCGTCAACTGCGCCCGCGGCTCCCTCGTCGACTACGACGCGGTCTGCGACGCCCTCGACGAAGGCCGGCTCTTCGGTGCCGCGTTCGACGTGTTCCCCGTCGAACCGCTGCCCACCGACTCGCGACTGCCCCGTACCCCGGGCGTCGTGATGACCCCCCACTTGGCCGGCGCCAGCCGCCAGACCGCCCACAACGCGGCCGGCATGGTCGCCACCGAGGTCGGCCACCACCTGGCCGGCCGGCCCCTGATCCACTGCGCGAATCCGGAAGTGCTCACCAGATGAACCCGTGGAAAGGAACCCGCATGCGCGGCAAGTACCGTACGGCCAGAGCGGCCGTCGTCGCCGGCATAGCCGTCCCCGCCCTCCTGCTCACCGCCGCCCCGGCAGGCTTCGCGGCCGCCACCGCACCCGCCGCCCCCGCGGCCAAGCCGCTCCCGCCCAACCTGCCCACCCACATCGAAGGCGGCGCGTGGCCGACGAGCCACGTCCAGGGTGTCACCGTCGACACCGAACGCGGCTTCGTCTACTGGTCCTTCACGCAGATGCTGGTCAAGACCGACCTCGACGGCAACGTGATCGGCACCGTCGAGGGCCTCACCGGACACCTCGGCGACATCGACCTCAACGACCGCGACGGCCGCGTCTACGGCTCGCTGGAGTACAAGGCCGAAGAGGCGTTCTACATCGCCGTCTTCGACGTGGACGAGATCGACCGGGTCGGCATGAACGCCGAGTCCGACGGCGTGATGACCGCCGTCCACCTGGACGAGGTCGTCGAGGACTTCACCGCCGACATGAACGGCGACGGCGTCTTCGACGGCGACACCGCGAACACCCCCGACCACCGCTACGGCTGCTCCGGCATCGACGGCGTCTCCTTCGGCCCGGAGTTCGGCAAGCGCGGCGGGGTGCAGAAGCTGATGGTCGCCTACGGCGTGTACTCCAACACCACGCGCGCCGACAACGACCACCAGGTGGTCCTGGAGTACGACGTGCGCGACTGGCGCCGCTACGAGCGCCCGCTGTCGCAGGCCGACCCGCACCGCAGCGGCCCGAAGCGGACGGACGGCAAGTACTTCGCGTACACCGGCAACACCACCTACGGCGTGCAGAACCTCCAGTACGACCCGTACACCCGCAACTGGATCATGGCGGTCTACGACGGCGTGAAGGAGGGCTTCCCGAACTACTCGTTCTTCACCGTCGACGGCTCGAAGAAGCCGGTGCGCGGCGAGATCAGGGGCCAGGCGAAGCCCGAGAAGGGCAAGCTGCTCACGCTGCGCGACGCGGGCCTGAACGACCCGGAGACGGGCGTGCGCGGCTGGGAGTTCCACGGCAACTACGGCATCGACGCGCTGGGCGACGGCCGCTACTACGTCGCCGAGGGCCGGGCGGTGACCGAGGACGGCGTGAAGAAGCAGGAGGGCGAGGTCTACCTCTACCGCTGGACGGGCGAGACCCCGACCCCGTTCGAGCGCGTCGAGGACTGACGCGGGGCGCTCTCGCGCCTCCCGGGCCCGCACGTATCGGGGGCGGGCCCGGGGGGTTCCCGGCCGTTACTGCCCGGTGGACTCACCGGCGGGCAGCAGCCGCAGGGAGACGGAGTTGATGCAGTAGCGCTGGTCGGTCGGCGTCGGGTAGCCCTCGCCGCTGAAGACGTGGCCCAGGTGGGAGCCGCAGCGGGCGCAGCGCACCTCGGTACGGACCGTGCCCATCGACCGGTCCTCCAGCAGCTCGACGGCCTCGCTCTGCGCCGGGTCGTAGAAGCTCGGCCAGCCGCAGTGGCTCTCGAACTTCTCCGTGGAGCGGAACAGCTCCGCGCCACAGGCCCGGCACTCGTAGACGCCCTCGGCCTTGGTGTCGGTGTACTCGCCGGTAAAGGGGCGCTCGGTGCCCGCCTGCCGCAGCACCTGGTACTCCTCGGGCGACAGCTCCGCGCGCCACTGCTCGTCCGGCTTGTCGACCTCGTATGTCATCTCAGCCCTCCAGTCGGGACAGGATCCGGGGTCCCAGCTCGGTGACGTCCCCTGCCCCCATGGTGAGAACGAGATCACCGGGCTTCGCCATTCCTGCCACCAGGCCCGGGACGGCGGCCATGTCGGGCGCGGAGGTGACGTCGGCACCCTGCGCGCGGGCGGCCTCGATGATGATGTCGCTGGTCACGCCGGGGATCGGGTCCTCGCGGGCGGGATAGATGCCGAGCACCAGGGAGGCGTCGGCGAGCGCGAGGGCCTGGCCCATCTCGGTGCCCAGCTCGCGGGTGCGCGAGAACAGGTGCGGCTGGAAGACGACGAGGATGCGGCCGGAGCGGCCGCCGTGGCCGTCGTCCGCGGCGGCCCGTACGGCCTCCAGGTCGGCGCTCATCTCGGTGGGGTGGTGCGCGTACGTGTCCACGACCCGCACGCCCCCCGCCGTGCCCTTCGGCTGCAGCCGCCGGCCGACGCCGGTGAAGGACGCCAGCGCCGGCGCCAGCTCCGCGGCGGGCACGCCTGCCGCGGCGCCCGCGGCCAGCGCCGCGACGGCGTTGTGTGCGTAGTGGCGGCCGGGGACGGAGACGCCGAAGGTGAGCTTCGCGCCGTCGAGCACCACGGTGACCTCGCTGGCCAGGCCCTTGGGGGTGACGGAGAGCACGCGCGCGTCGGCGTCGGGTGACTCGCCGTAGGTGACGGTACGCACGCCGCTTTCCGCCAGCCGGCGGGTCAGCTCGCGGGCGCCCGGGTGGTCGGCGGAGACGACGAGGGTGCCGCCGGGGACGATGCGGTCGGCGAAGGTCTCGAAGGAGGCGTAGATCTCCTCCAGCGAGGCGTAGTTGGCGTGGTGGTCCAGCTCGACGTTGAGGACGATGGCGACCTCGGGCGCGTACTTGTGGAAGCTGCGGTCGCTCTCGTCCGCCTCGGCGACGAAGAGGTCGCCGGTGCCGTGGTGCGCGTTGGTGCCGGGGGCGTCGATGTCACCGCCGATGGCGTACGACGGGTCGCGGCCGAGGGTGCGCAGGGCGACGGCGAGCATCGAGGTGGTCGTCGTCTTGCCGTGGGTGCCGGCCACGGCGATGGGGCGCAGCCCGTCCATGACCGCTGCGAGCGCGTCGGAGCGGTGCACGACGGGCAGCCCGCGGGCGCGGGCGGCGGCCAGCTCGGGATTGTCCTCGCGGATGGCGGAGGAGACGACGACGGCGCTGGCGCCGGGGTCCAGGTGCCCGGCGGCGTGGCCGAGGTGCACGACGGCGCCCAGCTCGCGGAGGGCGGCCACGGTGCCGGACTCGCGGGCGTCGCTGCCGGCGACGGCGGCGCCGCGCTGGGCGAGGATCTTCGCGATGCCCGACATACCGGCGCCGCCGATGCCGACGAAGTGCGGACTCTCCAGCGTGGGCGGGATCCCCGGGGTCATGTGGTGGCGCCCTGCCTTCCTGGCGGGTTCGGATGGGACGCGACGATTCTCGCACCCCGCGCCGACAATCCGGTGCCACCGCCGGGGCCGGGCGGCGCGTGGCCCCCGCCCCCGGCGCGCGGCCGGGCTCAGCCCTCGTGCGCGAAGAGCTTCAGCACCGGCACGCCGACCTTGTGCCGGGCCCGGGAGGCCCAGTCGCGGTGGAAGAACTCCTCCACCAGGTGCGGCGCGGTGAGCACGATGACCTCGTCGGCCCGCGTCTGCTCCACGACGGACTTCAGCAGGTCGAGCGGGTGCCGGTCGACGATCTCGCCGACGGCCTCCGCCCCCTTCTCGCGCAGCGCCTTCAGGGAGTGCTCCAGGGCCAGCTTGGCGGTGGGCAGCGCCTCGTGCCCCTCCGGCTCGTCCGACTCGCGGACCGCGTCCTCCAGCTCTCCGAGGGCTACGTCGTCGAGCGCCCGCAACAGCACTCCCTGGTCTCCGCGGGGTTGCAGCAGCACGACGAAGCTGACGGGCTCCTGACCGTGGAGCGTGGTGACCATCTCCACATCCACGGGTGCGAGCGGCTTCTCGATCATCAGGACGGTGGTGAACACGATGAACGCCCTTCTTCCGCACAGGCACACAGACCACGTCAGAAACGATCCTGCCGACTTAGTCTGCCCCAGCACGGCTAAGCGGAACGTGATATTCCGCAGATTGTCAGAACCGACGGTAACGCGTGAACAGGAAGCCGGCCTCCTCCATGACCGACTCCAGGCCGAGGCCCAGCGGCTCCGCCTCCGGGGCGGTGCCGTGCATGATCCGGGGCCCGTCTCCCAGCGCCACCCGGGGCGCCAGGGTCAGGCACAGCTCGTCGAGCACCCCCGCCCGGGCGAAGCGGCCCAGCGCCGAGGGACCGCCCTCCGTCAGCAGCCGCCGGTGCCCGCGCTCCGCGAGCGCGGCGACGGCCGCCGCCGGGTCCGCGCCCCGGCCCTCCCCCGCGACCACGACCTCGGCTCCGGCCGCCCGGGCCGCGGCCACCCGCTCCGCCGGCGCCCGGGCGCCCGTGAGCAGCAGCGTCGGCACGGCCGGTGCGGTGAACAGCGGCAGCGAGAAGTCCAGGTCGAAGGAGGCGGTGAGGATCGCGACCGGCGGCGCGGGGCTCTGGCCCGCCGCGGCCCTGCGGGCGGCGAACGCCTCGCGGACGCGGGCCGGCCTGTACCCCTCAAGGCGTACCGTTTCTGCACCCACGACCACCACGTCGGCCAGCGCGCGCAGCACACCGAAGAGGCGCATGTCCGCCGGGGACGACAGCGGCTGGGAGCGCCCGTCGAAGGACGCGGCGCCGTCGACGGAGCTGACCATGTTGGCCCGTAGCCAGACGCCGTCCCCCGGGGGGTATGCATAGGCGTCCGCGAGCTCGTCCAGGGACCACTCGCGGTCGGCGAGGGCGGACGGATCCGCGGGTACGGGCAGCAGGCGACGCATATGCGGCAGTGTGGCATGACGTACTGGTGTACGGCTTGCCGAGGAGTCGACCTACAGTGAGAACGTGTCCCCTTCCGCCTCCGCCTCCACCGCCGACACGCCCGGCGGCATAGCCCCGGGCGCGCTCACCGGCCGCGAGCCGCGCGTGCCCGCCGAACGGCTGGTCGCCGAGCTGGTGCCGCCGCCGCGCTTCGACGCGGTGCGGTTCTCGACCTACGTGCCGGACCCCGCCCGCCCCAGCCAGGCGGAGGCCGTACGCGCCCTCGCCGCCTTCGCCGCCGGGCTCGGCGGCGGCGCCACCGCGGTGGGCGGCCGGCGGCCCTGGTGGCGGCGGGCGCCGAAGGAGCCCACCGGGCCGCGCGGGGTGTATCTGGACGGCGGCTTCGGCGTCGGCAAGACGCACCTGCTGGCCTCGCTCTGGCACGCCACCGAGGCGGCGCCCGAGCTGAAGGGCTTCTGCACGTTCGTCGAGCTGACGAACCTGGTGGGCGCGCTGGGCTTCCAGCAGACGGTACGCACCCTCGGGGACCACCGGCTGCTGTGCATCGACGAGTTCGAGCTGGACGACCCCGGCGACACCGTGCTGGTCTCCAGCCTCCTCGGCAAGCTCGTCGACTCCGGCGTCGCGCTGGCCGCCACCTCCAACACCCTGCCGGGCAAGCTGGGCGAGGGCCGCTTCGCCGCGGCCGACTTCCTGCGCGAGATACAGGGCCTGGCGGACCGCTTCCGCCCCCTGCGCATCGACGGCGACGACTACCGCCACCGCGGCCTGCCCGCCGCCCCCGACCCGCTGACCGACGCGGCCGTCAGCCGCGCCGCCCACACCCTCCCCGGCGCCACGCTCGACGCCTTCCCCGACCTCCTCGGCCACCTCGCCCGGGTCCACCCCAGCCGCTACGGCGCGCTGACCGACGGCGTCCGCACCGTCTGCCTGACCGGCGTGCGGCCGGTGGCCGACGAGGCGACGGCGCTGCGGCTGGTGGTGCTCGCGGACCGGCTGTACGACCGGGAGATACCCGTGCTCGCCTCCGGCGTTCCGTTCGACCGGCTCTTCGGCGACGACATGCTCGCGGGCGGGTACCGCAAGAAGTACTTTCGCGCGATATCCCGGCTCACCGCGCTGGCCCGCGACGCCCGTCCTGACCTGGACGAACGGGACACCCCGGACGACTCCGCAGCGGCCGGCGGCAGCGGCGGCACACCGCCGCCACAGGAGTAGACCCTTCACACACCTCTCACCTGGTTCACTTTCAGTTCACCGAGTGGTACACACGGTCGGGTCACCGTTTTCCTGTCCGTCAGCAGGGAGTTGGTCTTTCCGCATGGCTGCCACACGACGTGAGGTTCTCGCCCGTACCGGCGCGCTGGGCGCCGGCATCGCCTTCACCGGAAGCGTCTCCGAGCTGTACGCCGGCACCGCCGCCGCACACGCCCCGAAGGACGCCGGCTACGGCCCGCTCGTCCCCGACCCCAACGGCCTCCTCGACCTCCCCGAGGGCTTCGAGTACCGGGTGCTCTCCCGCGAGGGCGACCAACTGCTCTCCGGCGAGGGCGCCGTGCCCAGCAACCACGACGGCATGGCCGCCTTCCGCGCCCGCGGGGGCGACGTCCGGCTCGTCCGCAACCACGAGAACCGCCCCACCGCACCCCACCGCGTCCCCGCCATCGACGGCCTGACGTACGACCCGATGGGCATGGGCGGCTGCACCGTGCTGGAGGTCGACCGGAACGGCGAACTCGAGGGCGAGCGCGTCGGCATCGCCGGCACCGCGGTCAACTGCGCCGGCGGGCCCAGCCTCTGGGGCACCTGGCTGACCTGCGAGGAGACCGAGGACAAGGCCGGCACCAACGGGTACACCAAGGACCACGGCTTCATCTTCGAGGTCGACCCCGTCGACCCGCACGAGAGCGGCGCGGAGCCGCTCACCGCGATGGGCCGCTTCCAGCACGAGGCCGTCGCCTTCGACCCGTCCAACGGCGTCGTCTACGAGACGGAGGACGCCTTCCAGCACCCGTTCGGGCTGTTCTACCGCTTCCTGCCGAAGAAGCCCAAGGGCGGCCTCGGCTCCCTGCGGGCCGGCGGCGAGCTGCAGGCCATGCGGGTGCCGGACGTGCCGGACCTGTCGGTGGTCGAGGAGATCGGCACCACGTTCGACGACGTCGAGTGGATCGAGGTCCCCGACCCGCTGGCGGCGAAGACCCCGATCCGCCACCAGGACTTCGGGCGCCCCATGTCGCACGCGCAGAAGCTGGAGGGCTGCTACTGGGGCGGCAACTCGGTGTACTTCGTCTCCAGCTTCGCCAAGTCCTCCGAGGGCTCGGGCGGCGACCACTTCGGCCAGGTGTGGCGCTACACGCCGCGGACCAACGAGCTGAAGCTCGTCATCCGCTTCGGCCCCGACCACGGCGTCGACACCCCCGGCGAGTCCCCCGACAACATCGCCCTGTCGCCGTCGGGCGGCCTGTTCCTCTGCGAGGACGGCGGCGGCGAGCAGCACGTGTACGGCGTCTCGCGGCGCGGCGAGGTCTTCGCGGTGGCGCGCAACCGGCAGAACACGGGCAGCGCGGAGGACCCGGAGTACGGCGAGTTCGCCGGCGTCACCTTCTCGCCGAACGGCCGGACGATGTACGTGAACTGCTACGCGCCCGGCACCACGTTCGCCATCACCGGCCGCTGGCGGTAGCCCCCCGGCGCGTACGCGCACGCAAGGCGGTACCGGCACGGCGCCCGGCGCCGGCCCGGCGGAGGACCGGTTCCACCCGGTTCGCCGCCCGGGCCGGCGCCGCGGCGTGTCGTAGCCCGTTCACCCGGGCGCTCGCTCCGGCGCGCGCGCCCCCGGAAGCGCTCTTACGCTCCCCGCATGATCGACTTCCGGCGCCCGCGCCCCGCCCGCGCGGCCCTCGTCGCGCTGCTCGCCCTCTTCCTCGCGGCGTGCGCCCAGCCTTCCGCGCCCTCGGCACCGGCCGGCGCGCCCGCGGCCAGGGAGCACAGCGACCACCCGGCCGCGTACGGGACGGGGCGGCCGCAGAAGGACCCGGAGGGCGGGACCCGGGGCGAGAGCAGGGACGAGGCACGCGGCGGGGCGCGGGCGAAGGCCCGCGGGGAGGCCAAGGCGGCCCGCGCGGGACTCGCGCCGGTGTGGCGGCACGGCGCACGCCGGGGCGCGGCCGGCAAGCGCGTCGCGCTCACCTTCGACGCCGACATGATGGCCGACCAGCACGACCGCGCCGACGCCGGCGAGCGGTTCGACAACCCCGGGCTCATCGCCGCGCTACGGCAACTGAAGGTGCCCGCGACCGTCTTCATGACCGGCACCTGGGCCGCCCGCTACCCCGGCCAGGCCCGCGCCATCGGCCGCGACCCGCTGTTCGAGGTGGCCAACCACTCCTACAGCCACCGCGCCTTCGCCACCCCCTGCTACGGCCTGCCCGAGGTCGACCCCGGCACCATGCGCGCCGAGGTCGAGCGGACCTTCGCCGAGCTGCGCCGCGCGGGCGTGCCCGCACCCGTCCCGTACTTCCGCTTCCCCGGCGGCTGTTACGACGACGCGGCGCTGCGCGCCCTCGCCCCGACGGGGGTGACCGCCGTGCAGTGGGACGTGCCCAGCGGCGACGCGTTCGCCACCGACCCGGGCGCGGTGGCGGAGGAGGTGCTGACGCGGGTGCGGCCGGGGTCGGTGGTGGTCCTGCACGTCACCCGCAGCGCGGCGCCGGTCACGGAGCAGGCGGTGCGCGAGATCGTGCCGGAGCTGCGCCGGCGCGGCTACGGCTTCGCCAAGGTCTCCGAGCTGATGGCGGCGCGCTGAGGCCCGCGGGGGCCGCCGACGCCCGCAGGGGAGCCGCGGCCCGTAGCGGACCCGCCGCGGCGGCAGCGGAACCCTCGCCCCGCCGCGGCGCCCCGGGTCACCCGGTGGGCGCCCCCGTGCCGGTCTCGCTCGGCCGCACCACGACGAAGCCCTCGCCGTCCAGCCGGAGCTGCATGACCTCTCCGGAGCCGCCGCGGATCATCGACCCGAAGCTCTGCGAGCGGTGCAGCCCCGTCTGGAGCTGGGTGCTCCAGCCGACGACGGCGTCGGTGTCGACGAAGACCGGGTAGCCCGGCGAGACGGGGATGACGATCGGGGTGCCGTCGCAGACCACGCCCAGCCGGCCCTGGCCGGTGAACACGCTGTTGAACAGCCCGCCGCCGGCCATACCCGCGCCCTTGACCACCTTGATGTCGTACGACAGCGTCGAGTCGAAGCACAGCACGTTGCGCCCGTTGAGCGTCAGGCTGTCGTTCGGCTGGTCGAAGTCCAGGATGAAGCAGTTGGCCGCGCTCAGCGCGAACCAGCACTCCCCCTGCCCCTTCACCGACATGAGCGCCAGGCCCTCGCCGGTGACCGCGCGCTTGAGGAACTGCCCCGCCCCCTGGCCCTTCTTCTCGAACTGCAGATTGCCCCTGTAGGCGATCATCGCGCCCTGCCGGGCCAGGCACTCGCCGTTGACGGCGTACTTGATCGACTTGGCGTTCTGCAGAGTCATGCCGACCTGAGTCGCAGGCTCGGCCATGTTTTCCTTAGCGAACAAATCACTGCGCATACGGGCATGATCCGCCGGAATCCCTCCCTCCGCCAAGCAGGCTGCGCCCCTGGCACACTTGATCGTGTGACCGGCACCGAGACCAGCCCCTTCCAGCACGAGGCGGTGAGCCGCGACGACCTGCCGCAGTTCGTCCTCCCCCTCGTCGTACGCATCGAGCGCGCCGGCCCGCCCACGCGCACCGACGCCCTTGAGACGGCGGCGCGGGCGGTGCTGGTCCTGCTGGCGGACGAGCGATGCGCGGACGGGGGCCCGTGGGCCCGGGCGGTACGGGACTGGCAGGACGCCCGGATCCGCAAGGTGGTGCGGCGCGCGCGGGGCGCGGAGTGGCGCCGCGCGGAGGCGCTGCCCGGGATCACGGTGACGTCGGCGGCCGGCGGCGCCGCGGAGCACGGCGCGGGCACCGCGGCGAGCCCGGCCGGGGCGGCCGCCGCCGCCGAGGTGCGGGTCTTCCCGCCCGTACCGCTCGACGGCTGGCCCAAGGACCTCGCCCGGCTCCAGGTCTCCGGCACCGACCTCGACGACCCCGGGCCCCCTCCCCCGCCCCCGGCCGGCGTCCCGGTGCTGTGGCTGGCGCCGGGGCTCGGCATGACCGCGGGCAAGGCGATGGCCCAGGCGGGGCACGGCGCCCAACTCGCCTGGTGGGAGCTGTCCGACGCGGAGCGCACGGCCTGGCGCGCCGCCGGCTTCCCCCTCGCCGTCCGCACGCCTGCGCCGGAGCGCTGGGCGGAGCTGGTCGCGAGCGGGCTGCCGGTGGTCAGGGACGCCGGGTACACGGAGATCGCCGCGGGCAGTTGCACGGTCGTCGCCGACCACCCCGCGCTGCGCACCGGCTGACCCGCGGCCGTACGGGCACGCGCGCGCGGGACGCACATCGCGGTGCACGCGCGCCTAGGGGCACGCGCGCGGCCCGACTGCCCCTACTCCGTCGCCACCCGCACGCCCAGCGCCACCAGCGTGCCGCCGGGCAGCGTCGATGCACTCGGGTGCACGGCGCCGGGCACGCGCGCGCCGGACGGCGTACGCGGTCCGTACGGCCGCGAGAACCCGGCCGCCGTCGCGTCAGCCGCCGTCGGTCTCCCGCGCGTCCTCCGCGACGGCCGCCGCCGCCTTGCGCGCCGCGACCAGCACCGGGTCCCACACCGGCGAGAACGGCGGCGCGTACCCCAGGTCCAGGGCCGTCATCTGCTCCACTGTCATGCCCGCCGTCAGCGCCACCGCCGCGATGTCCACGCGCTTGCCCGCGCCCTCGCGGCCGACGATCTGCACGCCGAGCAGCCGCCCCGTGCGCCGCTCCGCGAGCATCTTCACGTGCATGAGCGCGGCCCGCGGGTAGTAACCGGCGCGGCTGGTCGACCGGATGGTCACCGTCACGTACTGCAGGCCCACTTCGCGCGCCTGCGCCTCAAGCAGACCCGTACGGGCGATCTCCAGATCGCACACCTTGCTGACGGCCGTGCCGACCACGCCGGGAAACGTGCCGAAGCCGCCGCCGACGTTGCGGCCGATGACCTGCCCGTGCTTGTTGGCGTGCGTGCCCAGCGGGATGTACCGCTCGCGGCCCGACACCAGGTCGAGCACCTCGACGCAGTCGCCGCCCGCCCACACGTTCTCCTGCCCCCGCACCCGCATCGCCAGGTCCGTCAGCAGCCCGCCGGACTCGCCCAGCGGCAGCCCGGCGTCCCGCGCGAGCCCGGTCTCCGGGCGCACGCCCAGGCCCAGCACGACGACGTCCGCCGGATACTCGCCGTCCGCCGTGGCCACGCCGCGCACCTCGCCGTCCGTGCCGGTGAGGATCCCGGTGACCTCGGCGCCGGTGACGATCCCGATGCCGTTGCCGTTCATCGCCTCGTGCACCAGGGTGCCCATGTCGGGGTCGAGGGTGTTCATGGGCTGCTCGGCGCGCTCCAGCACGGTGACGTGGAGCCCGCGGTGGCAGAACGCCTCCGCCATCTCCACCCCGATGTACCCGGCGCCCACCACGACCGCGTGCCGGACGTGCTGCTTCTGCAGCCGGTCCAGCAGTTCCTGGCCGTCGTCCAGGCTCTGCACCCCGTGCACCCCGGGAGCGTCGATGCCGGGCAGCGGCGGGCGCAGCGGGCGGGCGCCGGTGGCGATGACGAGGTGGTCGAAGCCGTGCCAGCGCTCCTGCGCGCCGCCCTCCTCGTCGAGGGCGCGGGTGCGGACGCACTGCCGGTCGAGGTCGATCTCGGTGACCTCGGTGCGCATCCGCAGGTCGATGCCGCGCGCGCGGTGCTCCTCCGGGGTACGGGCGATGAGCTGGTCCCGCTCGGGGACCTCGCCGCCGACCCAGTACGGAATCCCGCAGGCGGAGTACGACGTGAACCGGCCGCGCTCGAACGCGGTGATCTCCAGCTCGTCCGGCGACCGCATCCGGCGCGCCTGCGACGCCGCGGACATGCCCGCCGCATCGCCGCCGATGACCACCATCCGCTGCTTGGCCCCCATGACGCTCCCTTTCGCCGCCGTGAAGGACACGCTACGACGGGTTACTCGGGCTCGCCGCCCTGGGGTGTCGGCTGCCCGGGGAACGGGCTGGGCGGCGGGGTGACGTGCCGCCGCGGCAGCCGGCCGCGCAGCCACCGCCAGGCCAGCGCGAGCAGGACGAGGAGCGCGACGAAGGGCAGCGACGCGGAGACGGCTATCAGCACCCCGCGCAGCCCGGTGACGAAGGCGTCCCAGCCGCCGGCCAGGGCGTCGGTGACGCCGGTGCCGTCGTCCTCGTCCGCGGGGGGCGCGGCGGCGGGCCTGCGCAGCTCCAGGGTGATCGTGCCGAGTTCGGTGCGCTCCTTCAGCGAGGACTGCTGGGCGAGGAGCGCTTCCAGGTCGGCCTGGCGGGTGCCGAGTTCCCCCTCCAGGGTGACGACGTCAGCGAGTTTCGTGGCGTCGTCCATCAGATCCCTGATGCGTGCGACGCTCGCGCGCTGGGACCGCACCCGGCTGTCGACGTCCACGACCTCGTCGGTGACGTCCTTCACCTCCACCTCCCGGTCGACGACGCGGCCCAGCCCGGCGAGGTCGCCGAGGACGGCGTCGTACTCCCCTGCGGGCACCCGCAGGGTGAGCCGGGCGCGCGCGGGGGCACCGGGCTCCTGGCTGGTCGACTCGTCGCCGACGTAGCCGCCGGCGCCCTCGGCGAGCGTGCGGGCGGAGTCGGCTGCCGCGGGCAGGTCCTTGGTACGCACGGTGATCTCGGCGGTGCGGATGAGGGCCTGCGGCGCGAGGGTGACGCCCTCGGCGGCGGTGGCGCCGCCGCGGGGCGCGCGCGAGTCGGCGGAGTCACCGGCGCCGGCGCCGCCGCCCGCGTCCGGTGCCGCCCCCTGCGCCCCCTTGGCGTCGGCCCGGGCGCCGCCGCCCTCGGCGTCCGCCCCGCCGTCGGAGCTGCCGGAGCAGCCGCCGACGGCGAGCGCGGCGGCGAGCAGCGCGGCGGCGAGCGCGGATCTGGTCCTGATACGTGCGGGCATCGTCGAACCCCCCAGGTGTCGGGTCTGTGCAGCTTTGACGGGACGGCGGGGCCGGAGGTTCGGGATGGCGGGTCCCGGAAGGGTCACGATCGGACTACGCGGAGGGCGCGGTGCGGGCGCGGGTGGGGACCGCGCGGCGCGGGCTCGTTCGCGGGCGCCTCCCGGGTCGTACGCGGGGCGTCGGCGCGGGTTGTCCACAGGCACGTACGGGGGTGTCCGCCGGTCTGAGACAGTGGCGTGCATGAGCAGCGCACAGCCCGCGGAGCCCGGGCCGCCCAGGGTCGTCGTCATCGGCGGCGGCATCGCCGGACTCGCCGCCGCGCACCGGCTGCTGGCCGGCGGCGCGCGGGTCACGGTGCTGGAGGCCGGGACCCGGCTCGGCGGCAAGCTGCACGCGGGCGAGCTGGCCGGCGTGCCTGCCGACCTCGGCGCGGAGGCCCTGCTGGCCCGCCGGCCGGAGGCCGTCGGCCTCGCCCGCGAGGTGGGGCTCGCCGGCGCGCTGCAGCCGGTGGCCGCGGGCGGCGCGGCGGTCTGGACCCGCGGCAGGCTGCGGCCGCTGCCCGGCGGCCAGGTGATGGGCGTCCCCGGCGACCTGGAGCGGCTGGCGGCGGCGGAGGTGCTGTCGCCCGAGGGCCTGGCGCGGGTCGCCCGTGAGGCGGAGCTGCCGCCGGCGGAGCCGGGCGAGGACGTGGCGATCGGCGCGTTCGTCGCCGAACGGCTGGGCGCGGAGGTCACGGACCGGCTGGTGGAGCCGTTGCTGGGCGGGGTGTACGCGGGCGACGCGTACCGGCTGTCGATGCGGGCCGCGGTCCCGCAGTTGTTCGCGGCGCTGCGCGAGGAGCGGACGCTGCTGGGCGCGGCCAGGGCGGTGCAGTCCCGCGGCGCGGCGGCGGGCCCGTCGCAGGCGCCGGTCTTCATGGGCATCGAGGGCGGCATCGGCCGCCTGCCGGCGGCGGTGGCGGAGGCCGTACGGGAAGCGGGCGGCGAGATCGTCCTCGGCACGGAGGCCGCGTCGCTGGAGCGCGTGAAGGGTGTCCCCGACCCCGCGCCTTCCCGAAACCCGGGGCTCCGCCCCGGGGACCCCGCAGGGGCCGCACCCCCGGAGCCCGGCCCGGCCGGGCACCCCGTCACGTCCGCAGCCGCACCGGCCCGTCCAGCCGGCCCGGACCTCGCCCGCTGGCGGGTTCTCACCGGGGGGCGGGCCTACGAGGCCGATGCCGTCGTCCTCGCCGTGCCCGCCGCCGCCGCCGCGCGGCTCGTACGCGGACTCGCCCCGCGGGCCGCCGCCGAGTTCGACGGGGTGCGGTACGCCTCCATGGCGCTGATCACCCTCGCCCTCCCCCGCCGGGAGGCCGAGGCCCAGTTGCCCGCCGGGACCGGCTTCCTCGTGCCGCCGGTCGACGGGCGGACCATCAAGGCGTCGACGTTCTCCTCCGCCAAGTGGCGCTGGGCCGGCGACGACGACGTGTTCCTCCTGCGCACCTCCGTCGGCCGCATCGACGACGACAAGACCCTCGAACGGGACGACGCCGACCTCGTCACCGCCTCCCTCGACGACCTGCGCGCCGCCACCGGACTCGCCGCCCGCCCGGTCGCGAGCCGCGTCAGCCGGTGGCGCGGCGCCCTGCCGCAGTACGAGGTGGGGCACGACGACCGGGTGGCGCGCATCCGCGGCGCGCTGCCCGCCGGGCTCGCGGTGTGCGGCGCGCTCTACGACGGTGTGGGCATCCCCGCCTGCATCGCGAGCGCGCACCGGGCCGCCGACGAGCTGCTGGGGCGCCCTGGGACAATGACCGCATGAGTGACGCAACCCCCCCGCCGGCGGACTCGCCCGCGGCTCCGTCCCGCTCCGCGAACGCCGGCAAGAAGGCCAAGGACCTCAACGAGGTCATCCGCTACACCCTCTGGTCCGTCTTCCGGCTGCGCGACGCCCTCCCCGAGGACCGCGCGGACTACGCGGACGAGGTGACCGAGCTGTTCGAGCAGCTCGCCGCGAAGGACGTCGTCGTGCGCGGCACGTACGACGTGTCGGGGCTGCGCGCCGACGCGGACGTCATGATCTGGTGGCACGCGGAGAGCGCGGACGCGCTGCAGGAGGCGTACAACCTCTTCCGCCGCACCCGCCTCGGCCGCGCCCTCGCGCCGGTCTGGTCGAACATGGCGCTGCACCGCCCCGCCGAGTTCAACAAGTCGCACATCCCGGCGTTCCTCGCGGACGAGACCCCGCGCGCGTACGTGAGCGTGTACCCGTTCGTCCGCTCCTACGACTGGTACCTGCTGCCGGACGAGGACCGCCGCCGCATGCTCGCCGACCACGGCAAGATGGCCCGCGGCTTCCCGGACGTACGCGCCAACACGGTGCCGTCGTTCTCGCTCGGCGACTACGAGTGGATCCTCGCCTTCGAGGCCGACGAACTGCACCGCATCGTGGACCTGATGCGCCACCTGCGCGGGTCCGAGGCGCGGCTGCACGTCCGCGAGGAGGTGCCGTTCTACACCGGCCGCCGCAAGCCGGTCACGGAGCTCGTCGCCTCCCTCGCCTGACCACCCGCCCCGGCGGTCCGGGCCCGGACCCCGGCGGTCCGGCCTCAGCCGACCGCCGGGCCGCCGGTCCCCGGCGCCGCCGACCGCTTCCCGCCCCGCTCCGCCTTCGGCTCCGGGTGCGGTGCGCAGCTCACGTCGCCGGGCGTGCGGCCCGTCAGCAGGTATGTGTCGACGTGCTTGTTGACGCAGCCGTTCTCGCCCCCGGCGAGCCCGTGCGACCCGGCGTCCTTCTCCGTCACCAGGTCCGCCGAGCCGCCCAGCCGCCGGGCGAGTTCCTGGGCGCCGTCGTACGGCGTGGCCGCGTCGCGCTCGGCGGCGAGGAGGAGCACCGGCGGCAGCTCGCCGGCGTCGGTGCGGACGTCGAGGGGCTGCTGCCGCGGGCCGGACCAGAACGCGCACGGCAGGTTCATCCAGGCGTTCTCCCACGTCTCGAACGGCGCCACGCGCGCGAGCCGGCTGTTGTCGCGGTCCCAGGTCTCCCAGTCCGTGGGCCAGGGCGCGTCATTGCACTCGACGGCGGTGTAGACGGCGTTGCCGTTCTCCTCCGCCGCGTTGTCCGACGGATCGTCGGCCGCGAACTCCACCAGCGTCCTGGGCTTGCCGTCCAGGTAGTCCGCGAGCGCGGTGGCGGCCTGCGCCCAGTACGCGTCGGCGTACGCCGCCCGCAGGAAGCCCGCCTGCAACTGGGCCGTGCCGATCTGCCCGCCGGCCGGCTCCTTCTCGATCGCCTCGCGGGCCCGCTCGTACGCCGCCGCCACCTCCCACCGGGTGCCGCCGAGGTGGTAGACGTCGTCGTGCTCGGCCACCCACCGCTGCCAGTCTGCCCAGCGCTCCTCGAACGCGGCGGACTGGCGCAGGTTGTTGCCGTACCAGATCTGCCGCGGGTCGGGGTCGACCGGGCTGTCGAAGACCATGCGGCGCACGTGGTCCGGGTAGAGCGCGGCGTACAGGCTGCCGAAGTAGGTGCCGTAGGAGGCCCCGAGGTAGGTGAGCTTGCGCTCGCCCAGCGCGGCCCGCAGCACGTCGAGGTCGCGGGCGTTGTTGAGGGACGTGTAGTGCCGCAGGCCCGCGATCTTCCGGCAGCCGTCGGCGTACGCGCGCGCCTTCTCGATCCGGGCGCGCTTCTCGCGCTCCGAGGGGCGCTCGGAGGTGTTCGACGGCGCCTTCATGAACTCGTCGGGGTTCTGGCAGGACAGTGCGCCGGAGCGCTCGACGCCACGCGGGGCGTAGCCGACGAAGTCGTACGCCTCGGCCAGCCGCCGCCACTCCGGGGACCGGCTGAGCAGCGGGAAGTACGTGCCGGAGCCACCGGGGCCGCCGGGGTTGAAGACGAGCTTGCCCTGCCGTTCGGCGCGCGGTCCGGTGGCGCCGATGTGGCTGACGGTGAGCTTGAGCTGCCGGCCGGCCGGCTTCGCGTAGTCCAGCGGGACGGCGACGGTGCCGCACTTGACGGGCGCCGGCAGCCGCTCCGCCGCCGGGCAGGGGCCGAAGTCGACGCCGGCCTTCGCGGCGCGCGCGGCGGCGACGGCGACCCCGCGGGCCTCGGGGCCCGCGGCCGCCCGGGACACGGGGGCGGCGGTCCCCGAGCGGGCCGCGTCGGCGGCGGGGGCCGCGGCGAGGCCGGTGAGAGCGAGCGAACCGAGGATTCCGTACAGCACTGCTGCTCTCACGAAGGGGCCCTTCCGGCGTGACGAGACGTGACGAGGCGTGGCGACGGCCGCTCGGAGCGGCGTGCGCGACGGGAAGAAAGGAGGGTAAAAGTGATAATTCTTGGCGGAGTTGCTGATGTAAAGGACCCCGGCGGGGTGTCGCGCCGCGCGTCGGGCTACCGCGCGAGCGCGGCGCGCATCTCCGGGTCGGGCAGCGCGGCGGGCCCGTGTACGGCGAGCCCGGTGAGCAGGGAGTCCGCCTCGTCGAGGGTGGCGAGCAGCCCGCGGCCGTCGGGCGTGGCCCAGCGCGTGTAGTCGCCGACCTCCAGCCGGGCTATCGCCAGACAGCCGCAGACGAGTATCAGCGGCAGCACGAACCAGCCCGCGATCGGTTCCTGCTCCGGCGCCCGCAGCGCCAGCGCGACGGTCCCGGCGCCGAGCACCACCACCCCCGCGATCCGTACGTGCCGCACCGCGGCGCGTACGGCGGACCGGATCGGCGCGGGCACCGCGAGCCCGGCGGCGGCGAGGCCGTCGTCCAGGTCGCGCAGCGCGTCGGCGGCGGAGGCGGCGGCGCGGATGGCCGGAATCGTGTTCTGCCCGCCGGGCCCGGCGGCGGCGATCACCGCGCGCTCGACGGGGTCGCGGCCCTCGGGCGCCACGACGGTCGCCCAGCCGGTGTGCGCGAGCAGCAGCCGCCTCTCGCGCGCCAGCGCGACCAGGGTGACGTCGACGACCCGCCGCGGCCCGCCGGCGAGGAAGGCGGCCTCGTACAGGGTCAGCTCACGCGCCCCGCGGACCTGCGCCGGCTCGGGCTCCGGCTGTGCCGCGGCGACGGAACCGACGAGGACCAGGCGCCCGCACGTCAGCAGCGCGGCCGCCCAGGCGACGAGCGCGAAGCACACCCACATGGCGGTGTTCTACGCGATCGGGGGCACAGGGCGCCAGCCCTATCTTTCCGAACGCGGCCGTGATAGCGGGGTGTTGCGGACCCGTAGCCGACAGGAAGCGTACGGGCGGACCGGTCTGCGGGAGGGCCGCAGGGGAGGCAGCGGGCAGGCTGCCGGGGTCAGCGGGCCGAGGACTCGTGCACGTACTCCACGAGCCGCGTGAGCGCGTCGGGGTCCGTGGTCGGGAGCACGCCGTGGCCGAGGTTGAACACGTGCCCCTCAAGACCCGCCGCCGCCCGAAGCACCTCGCCCGCCTTGGCCTCCATCGCCTCGCGGGGCGCGAACAGCACCGCCGGGTCGAGGTTGCCCTGCAGCGCCTTGCCGGGGCCCACGCGGCGCGCCGCCTCGTCCATCGGCACCCGCCAGTCGACGCCGACGACGTCCGCGCCCGCCTCGCCCATCGCGGCCAGCAGCTCGCCGGTGCCGACGCCGAAGTGGATCCGCGGCACGCCGTACTCCGCGACGGCCGCGAAGACCTCCGCCGACGCGGGCAGCACCGCGCGCCGGTAGTCGGCGGGGGCCAGGGCGCCCGCCCAGGAGTCGAAGAGCTGCACGGCGGAGGCGCCGGCCTCGATCTGCACCCGCAGGAACGCCGCCGTGATGCCCGCGAGCCGGCCGACCAGCTCGGCCCACAGCTCCGGGGCGCCGTACATCATCGCCTTGGTGTGCTCGTGGTTGCGCGAGGGACCGCCCTCGACCAGATAGCTGGCCAGCGTGAACGGCGCCCCGGCGAAGCCGATGAGCGGCGTCGCGCCCAGCTCCTCCGTCAGCCGGCCCACGGCCTCGGCCACGTACGGCACGTCGTCCGGCTCCAGCGGGCGGAGCTGCGCGAGGTCGGCGCGGCTGCGGATCGGCTGGGCGACGACGGGCCCGACGCCCGGTTTGATGTCGAGGTCGACGCCGATGGCCTTGAGCGGCACGACGATGTCGCTGAAGAGGATCGCGGCATCCACGCCGTGCCGCCGTACGGGCTGCAGCGTGATCTCGGTGACGAGGTCGGGCCGCCGGCACGAGTCGAGCATGGCGATGCCCTCGCGCAGCCGCCGGTACTCGGGCAGCGACCGGCCCGCCTGCCGCATGAACCACACGGGTGTGTGCGGCACGGGCTCGCGCCGGCACGCGCGCAGGAACGCGGAGTCGGCGGCCGGGCCCGCGGGGGCGGTGGCCGTGGAAGGGCCGGCGGTGGACGTGGCGGAGGGGCGGGGGGCGCTGTCGGCACTCACCCCAGCATCTTCGCACGCGCGTGGGAGTCGAGATCCGGCCACCCGGGTGTCCCGCAGCGCTTCTGCACGCCGCGCCCCCTAGTCTTCCGGGCATGGTTGCGGCTCCTGGACACCTCGTCGACGAACCCGATGGCCCCCCGGAAGGCCGGCCGGGGGGCGGAGCCCTGCCGCCCCCGTTCCGCCGGGCCGTCGAGGCGCTCGACTCCGCTGCGGTACGCCCCGAAGTGACGCTGCAGGCGACGCGGGCACCGCGGGGCATCGCCCCGTTCGCGTACGCCCTGGAGGCGGACGTCGACGAGGACGCGGCGGAGGACGTCGAGCCCGCCGACGGGCGGCTGGTGCTGCTGCACGACCCGGACGGGCAGGACACCTGGCGCGGTACGTTCCGCTTCGTCACGCTGCTGCGGGCGGAGCTGGAGCCGGAGATGGCCGCGGACCCGCTGCTGCCCGAGGTGTGCTGGTCCTGGCTGACCGGCGCGCTGGACACCCGCGGCCTGGGCTACGGCGAGCCCAGCGGCACGGTCACCCGGGCGTCCTCGCACCACTTCGGCGGGCTGGCGGAGCGCGGCACGACGACGAAGATCGAGATCCGGGCGTCCTGGACCCCGCAGCCGTCGCGCGCGGCCGGGGACGGCGCCCCGGACGCGGCGGCGCACCTGGCGGCGTGGGTGGAGATGCTGTGCCAGTGCGCGGGGCTGCCGCCGTCGGCCGCGCCGCCGGCGGCGCCGGAGCCGGACGCCGCACCGATCGTGCCGCTGCCGCAGCGCCGCGGCTCGCGCCGGCGCTGAGCTGAGCGCCGAGCGCGCGGCCGCGGGCGGGACGGAGCGCGCGGCGGGCGGTCGGGGCGTACGGGCTCGGCGGGGTCGCCGGCCCGGGTGCGGACCGGATCGCGGGACCGCGCGCACCGGCCCGGAGGGCGGCGACCGGCCGCGTGCCCCGCAGTCGATCGCCCATCCGAATTGTCCGTTTTTTCCTCACTAATTCGTGATCATTGCCTAAAGCCCCTCCGGGCTCCTGCCGAAGACGTGAGAGACCTTCCGTACGCGGCCCCTACGCGACACGGAACGTCCCGGCTCTCCCAGCCGGCCCCGTCCCCGCACACCGTCTGGAGGGACCTGGTGTCTGTTCTCCTCGAGCAACCCACAAGCCTGGTCGCCTACCGCCCCAACAAGCCGACGGCCATGGTCGTCGTGGCCGACCCCCGCGTGCGCTCGACCGTCACCCGCCACCTGTGGGCGCTGGGCGTGCGCGACGTGATCGAGGCGTCGTCCGTCGCGGAGGCCCGCCCCCGGATCGCCAACCCCCGCGACATCTGCGTCGCCGACGTCCACCTGCCCGACGGCTCCGGCCTCACGCTGCTCTCCGAGGCGCGCTCCGCGGGCTGGCCCAACGGCCTCGCCCTCTCCGCCGCCGACGACATCGGCGCCGTACGCAACGCCCTCGCGGGCGGCGTCCGCGGCTACGTCGTCACCGGCACCCGCACCAGCATGGGCCTGCCCACCCGCCCCAACGCCGCGCACATCGGCGCCGCCGCGGGCCGGCTGCACCACCGCCGCCCACCGGGCTCCCCCGGCGCCGGCGGCAACTCCGGTCCGCCCGGACACCCCGGCGGTTACCGCGAGCTGTCCGGCCGCGAGGTCGAGGTGCTGCGGCTGGTGGCGGAGGGCCAGTCGAACAAGGCCATCGGCGTCTCGATGGGACTGTCCGCGCTGACCGTCAAAAGCCACCTCGCCCGCATCGCGCGCAAGCTCGGCACGGGCGACCGCGCCGGCATGGTGGCGGTGGCGCTGCGCACCGGCATCATCCACTGACCGGGGCCCGGAGACGGGCCCTCTCCAGGCAGCCGCGCGGCGCCCGTCGACGTAACGTTCCGTCGACGGGCGCTGTCGTGCACGACTCACAGATACCCTTGACACGTGACCGACGCCCAAGAGACCGCAGCAGAGGACAGACTCCCCGCACCCGGAGCACCGACTTCCGGATCGGCGCCGGTCCCCCTTCTCGATCCCCGCGAGGGCATCCCTCCCGTCACCGCGGACCCCGAGGCGCTCGCCGAGGTCGTCAGCGCGTTCGCCGCGGGCAGCGGCCCGGTCGCCATCGACGCGGAGCGCGCCAGCGGCTACCGCTACGGGCAGCGGGCGTACCTCGTGCAGTTGCGCCGGGAGGGTGCGGGCACGGCGCTGATCGACCCGGTGGCCTGTCCCGACCTCTCCGGTCTCGCGACGGCCATCGGCGATGCGGAATGGGTTCTGCACGCCGCGACGCAGGATCTGCCGTGTCTCGCCGAGATAGGCATGCGTCCTGGCGCGCTGTTCGACACGGAGCTGGCGGGGCGGCTGGCGGGCTTCCCCCGGGTCGGTCTCGGCGCGATGGTCGAGAACGTCCTGGGGTACGCGCTGGAGAAGGGCCACTCCGCCGTCGACTGGTCCACGAGGCCGCTGCCCGAGCCGTGGCTGCGCTACGCCGCGCTCGACGTCGAGCTGCTGGTGGACCTGCGGGACGCGCTGGTCGAGGAGCTGACGGCGCAGGGGAAGCTGCGCTGGGCGGAGGAGGAGTTCGCGGCGATCGCCGCGGCACCGCCGCCGGAGCCGCGGCGGGACCCCTGGCGGCGTACGTCGGGCATGCACAAGGTACGGCGCAGGCGCCAGCTCGGCACCGTACGGGAGCTGTGGACGGCCCGGGACCGCATCGCGCAGCGGCGCGACATCTCGCCGGGCAAGGTGCTCGCGGACACCGCCATCGTGGAGGCAGCGCTCGCGATGCCGACGTCCACGCGGGCGCTGGCCGCGCTGCCGGGCTTCGGGCACCGCATGGGCCGGCGGCAGTTGGAGCAGTGGCTCGCCGCGGTGGAGCGCGCCCGCGCGCTGCCGGAGTCCGAGCTGCCGCAGCCGGGACTGCCGCTGAACGGCCCGCCGCCGCCGCGCGCATGGGCGGACAAGGACCCGGCCGCGGCCGCCCGGCTGTCGGCGGCACGGGCGGCGGTGACGGCACGCGCGGAGGAGCTGGGCCTGCCCCAGGAGAACCTGATCGCCCCGGACACGGTGCGCCGCATCTGCTGGGAACCCCCGAAGGACCCCACGGAGGAGTCGGTGGCAGATGCCCTGACCCACCTGGGCGCCCGCCGCTGGCAGATCGACCAGGTCGCCCCCCTCCTGACGGTGGCTGTCAGCGACTGAGCACCCCGGCGGGAACCCCCGGACGGCGTGGCCCCGGCCGTACGGCGCGGGTGGCGATCCCGCGCGGACGGAACGATCCGGGCGAGGCTCGGGCCGCGGCGCCGGAGGCCCGGCCGCCGGGCGGCACCGCCCGGGGCGGCACCGCCACGGGCACCCCACGCCCAGGAGGCGCGCGCGGCGAAGCCGTGGCGCCACTCGGCCACCGGTCGCGGTGCCGCAAGACACCCGCCCTACCCTCGGGGCCCGTATCCCGCCATCGCCCACCCGGCGAGGGCATCGCCCGGTACCTGATCACACGCCCGGTGAGGGTGCTGTGAGGCACAACTCCGGCAGGGCCCTGGGCACCTTCTGTTACCCGCGAGTAGCATGGGGGCGAGCCGTGCCGTCCCCCGCGGGCCGGTGCCGCGTGACCCCGCATCCCCTCCGGAGGAGAGCCCGTGCCTCGTACCGCAAGGGACGTCGTCTTCGTCGACGGCGTCCGCACCCCGTTCGGCAAGGCGGGCCCGAAGGGCATCTACCACGAGACCCGCGCCGACGACCTCGTCGTCAAGTGCATCCGCGAGCTGCTGCGCCGCAACCCCGCCCTCGACCCCGCCACCGTCGACGACGTCGCCATCGCCGCCACCACCCAGATCGGCGACCAGGGCCTGACCATCGGCCGCACCGCCGGCATCCTCGCCGGGCTGCCGCCGACCGTGCCCGGGTACTCCATCGACCGGATGTGCGCCGGCGCGATGACCGCCGTGACGACGACCGCCGCCTCCACCGCCTTCGGCGCGTACGACATCGCCCTGGCCGGCGGCGTCGAGCACATGGGCCGGCACCCGATGGGCGAGGGCGTGGACCCCAACCCGCGGTTCGTCTCGGAGAAGCTCGTCGACGAGTCCGCCCTCTTCATGGGCATGACCGCGGAGAACCTGCACGACCGCTTCCCGCACCTGACCAAGGCCCGCGCCGACGAGTACGCGGTGCACTCGCAGGAGAAGGCCGCCAAGGCGTACGCGAACGGGCGGATCCAGGCCGACCTGGTGCCCATCTCCGTCCGCCGCACCAACGCAGAAGCCGGCGAGACCGGCTGGGGCCTGGCCACGCAGGACGAGCCGATGCGCCCCGGCACCACCCTGGCGAACCTCGCGACGCTGAAGACCCCCTTCCGCGCCCACGGCCGGGTCACCGCAGGCAACGCCGCCGGGCTCAACGACGGTGCCACCGCCTCCCTCATCGCCGCCGAGGACGTGGCGCGCGCGGCCGGGCTGCCGGTGAAGATGCGGCTGGTGTCGTTCGCCTTCGCCGGGGTGGAGCCCGAGGTGATGGGCGTCGGCCCGATCCCGTCCACCGAGAAGGCGCTCGCCAAGGCGGGCCTCGGCATCGGCGACATCGGCCTGTTCGAGATCAACGAGGCGTTCGCCGTGCAGGTGCTGGCGTTCCTCGACCACTTCGGCATCGCCGACGACGACCCCCGCGTCAACCAGTACGGCGGCGCCATCGCCTTCGGCCACCCGCTCGCCTCCTCCGGCGTGCGGCTGATGACCCAACTGGCGCGGCAGTTCGAGGAGCAGCCGCAGGTGCGGTACGGCATCACCACCATGTGCGTCGGCTTCGGCATGGGCGGCACGGTCATCTGGGAGAACCCGCGCTTCGAGGGGGCAGGCAAGTGAGCAGCAGCACCGTGGAACTTCTCAAGGGCGCGGCCGAGCGCTTCCCCGACGAGGTCGTCACGCAGGCGCACGTACGCCACCTCGATCTGCCCGGCGGCGCGGGCCGGTTCGCGCTCATCACGCTGGACAACGGCTTCGACCACACCAAGCCGACCACCTTCGGCCCGCAGTCGCTCGCCGGCCTCGACGCCGCGCTCGACCAGGTCGAGAAGGAGGCCGCGGAGGGCGGGATCGTCGGCGTCGGCGTCACCGGCAAGCCGTTCATCTTCGCCGTCGGCGCCGACCTCAAGGGCGTCGAGGTGCTCGGGCAGCGCGACGAGGCGCTGGCCATCGGGCGCGGCGGGCACGAGGTGTTCAAGCGGCTGGCCGGCCTGGGCGTGCCGACGTTCGCGTACTACAACGGCGCCGCGATGGGCGGCGGCGTCGAGATCGGGCTGCACTGCACGTACCGCACGGTCTCCGCCGCCGTGCCCGCGTTCTCGCTGCCGGAGGTCTTCCTCGGGCTGGTGCCCGGGTGGGGCGGCTGCACGCTGCTGCCGAACCTGATCGGCGCGGACCGCGCGGTCACCGTCGTGATCGAGAACAGCCTCAACCAGAACCGGCAGCTCAAGGGCAAGCAGGTCTACGACCTGGGCATCGCCGACGCGGTCTTCGAGGGCGCCGACTTCCTGGAGCAGTCCCTCGCCTGGACCGGCGCCGTCCTCGGCGGCGAACTGGAGGTCGTACGCCCGGACATCGACCGCGGCGAGGCGTGGGACGCGGCGATCGAGCGCGGCCGCGCCGTCGCCGACGACAAGGTGCACGGGGCCGCCCCGGCGGCGTACCGCGCGCTGGACATCATGGCCGCGGCGAAGAACGGCGACCTGCGGCAGGGCTTCGCGGCCGAGGACGAGGCGCTGGCCGACCTGATCATGGGCGGCGAACTGCGGGCCGGGATCTACGCGTTCGACCTCGTGCAGCGGCGCGCCAAGCGGCCCGCCGGGGCACCGGACAAGGGCCTCGCCCGGCCGGTCACGAAGGTGGGCGTGGTCGGCGCAGGGCTGATGGCCTCGCAGTTGGCGCTGCTGTTCGTCCGCCGGCTCGACGTGCCCGTCGTGCTCACGGACATCGACCAGGAGCGCATCGACAAGGGCGTGGCGTGGGTCCACGAGCAGATCGACATGCTGCTGCTGAAGGGCCGGGTGAACCAGGACGCGGCCAACCGGCTCAAGGCGCTGGTCACCGGGTCGCTGGACAAGGCCGCGGCGTTCGCCGACGCCGACTTCGTGATCGAGGCGGTCTTCGAGGAACTCTCCCTCAAGCAGCGGATCTTCGCCGAGCTGGAGGAGGTCGTACCGCCGACGGCGATCCTCGCGACGAACACCTCGTCCCTGTCGGTGACGGAGATGGGCGCCGGGCTCAAGCACCCCGAGCGGGTCGTGGGCTTCCACTTCTTCAACCCGGTGGCGGTGCTGCCGCTGCTGGAGATCGTACGGGCCGCGGACACCGACGACGCCTCGCTGGCCACGGCGTTCGCCGTCGCCAAGAAGCTGAAGAAGTCGGCCGTGCTGGTCAAGGACGCCCCGGCGTTCGTCGTCAACCGCATCCTGACCCGCTTCATGGGCGAGGTGCTGGGCGCCGTGGACGAGGGGACGCCGGTGGAGGTCGCGGACGGGGCGCTGGCCCCGCTGGGGCTGCCGATGTCGCCGATCGTGCTGCTCGACCTGGTCGGCCCGGCGGTCGCCCACCACGTCGCGGGCACCCTCGCCGAGGCGTTCCCCGACCGCTTCGCGCAGTCGGCGAACCTGGGCCGGGTCGTGGAGGCGGGCAAGCGGACGCTGTACGTCCATGACTCGGGCAAGCCGGAGCTGGACCCGGAGGTGGCGGCGCTCTTCCAGGTCGGCGACACGGTGCTGACGGAGGAGCAGGTACGCGACCGGGCGCTGGACGCCATCGCGCAGGAGATCCGGCTGATGCTGGACGAGGGCGTCGTGGCCGAGGCGCAGGACGTCGACCTGTGCCTGATCACCGGCGCGGGCTGGCCGTTCCACCTGGGCGGCATCACGCCGTATCTGGACCGGGCGGGCGTCAGCGAGCGCGTCACGGGCCGCCGGTTCCTGCCGCCGGGCGTGGCGAGCGTTCCGGAGTAGCGGTAGGTCATCCGTGCCCCGGCCGCAGGTGTGCGGCCGGGGCACGTGCGTGTCGTACGGGCGTGGGAGGCTGGGCGGCATGGACGCACCCCTCCCACTGCTCGTCGTGGACGCCGCCAACGTCGTCGGGTCGGTGCCCGACGGCTGGTGGCGCGACCGGCACGGGGCGGCGGAGCGGCTGCGCGACGGCCTCGTGCCGTACGCCTCGGCGGGCGTGGCGGGGCTGCCGGGTCCGGTGGAGGTGGTGCTCGTGGTCGAGGGCGCGGCCCGCGGGGTGGCGGCGGTGCCGGGGGTGCGGGTCGTGGCGGCGGACGGCAGCGGGGACGACCGGATCGTGGCGGTCGTCGCGGACGCGGCCGGGCGGGATCCGGGGCGCCGCGTGCTGGTGGTCACGGCGGACCGCGCGCTGCGCGACCGCGTCCACCGCCACGGCGCGGCCACGGCGGGCCCGCGCACGGTCCGTCCCGTCTGACACCCGCCGACGGCGGCCGAGCGCGGGTGCAGGCCGTCACGTTCGCCGTACGGGTGTACCGGGAGGGGAGCCAGGGCGCGGGGGAACGTGGCCGGTGCGGGATCGGTGGGGGTGGCCGATGCCAGGGGCGGCATCGGACGCGTTGTCGGCGCACCCCCTCATGACGGGTCCCCTTCACGGATCCCTCTGCGGCGGCGTCGCCGCCGTGGTCACCATCTTCGCGGCGGACACGGCCCGGCTCCTGAGCGCCCCGCGGAGCCGGGCCCGCCGCTGATCCGGACGGGAGACGCTAGTCCCGGGCGGCCTCTTCTCCGGTGACGGAAGTCGCGGGAGGCGCGCCCGCCTCGCGGGCGATGTCCTCGTCGGCGCGCCGGTCGAGGCGGGCGACCAGGCCGGTGACCTGGCGGGCGATGTCCGGGGCCGTCAGGCCGATGTCCGCCAGGACCTCCTTGCGGGAGGCGTGGTCCAGGAAGCGCTCCGGGATGCCGAAGTCGCGCAGCGGGATGTCGACGCCCGCGTCGCGCAGCGCCTGCGCGACGGCGGAGCCGACGCCGCCGGTGCGGATGTTGTCCTCGACGGTGACGACCACGCGGTGCCGCTCCGCGAGCGGCGGCAGCGCCGCGTCGACGGGCTTGACCCAGCGCGGGTCGACGACCGTCGTCGTGATGCCCTGCTTGTCGAGCAGCCCGGCGACCTCCAGGCACATCGGCGCCAGCGCGCCGACGGAGACCAGCAGCACGTCGGGGCGCTCCGCGCCCTCGGTGCCGGCCGCCGGCTCGTGGAGCACGTCCATGCCGCCGATCCGGCCGACCGCGGGGACCGCGGGACCGACGGCGCCCTTGGAGTAGCGCACGACGGTCGGGGCGTCGTCGACGGCGACGGCCTCGCGCAACTGGGCGCGTACCTGGTCGGCGTCGCGCGGGGCGGCGATCCGCAGCCCGGGGACGACCTGGAGGATCGACATGTCCCACATGCCGTTGTGGGAGGCGCCGTCGCTGCCGGTGACCCCGGCCCGGTCCAGGACGAACGTCACCCCGCAGCGGTGCAGCGCGACGTCCATCAGCACCTGGTCGAACGCCCGGTTGAGGAACGTGGCGTAGACGGCGAAGACCGGGTGCAGGCCGCCGGTGGCCAGGCCGGCGGCGGAGACCGCGGCGTGCTGCTCGGCGATGCCCACGTCGTAGACCCGGTCGGGGAAGGTCTCGGCGAACTTCTGCAGGCCCACGGGGCGCATCATGGCGGCGGTGATCCCGACGACGTCGGGGCGCTCGCGGCCGATCCGTACCATCTCGTCGGCGAAGACGGAGGTCCAGTCGGCACCGCCCGCGGCCACCGGCAGGCCGGTGTCCGGGTGGATGACGCCGACCTGGTGGAACTGGTCGGCCTCGTCCTGGCGCGCGGGCAGGTAGCCGCGGCCCTTCTCGGTCAGGCAGTGCACGATGACGGGGCCGCCGAAGCGGCGGGCGCGCTGGAGCGCGGACTCGACGGCGGCGATGTCGTGGCCGTCGATGGGGCCGACGTACTTCAGCCCCAGGTCCTCGAACATGCCCTGCGGCGCAATGAAGTCCTTCAGGCCCTTCTTGGCGCCGTGCAGGGTCTCGTACAGCGGCTTGCCGACGACGGGCGTGCGGTCCAGCAGCTCCTTGCCGCGGGCGAGGAAGCGCTCGTAGCCGTCGGTGGTGCGCAGGGTGGCGAGGTGGTCGGCGAGGCCGCCGATGGTGGGGGCGTACGAGCGCTCGTTGTCGTTGACGACGATGACGAGGGGGCGGTCCTGGGCGGCGGCGATGTTGTTCAGCGCCTCCCAGGCCATGCCGCCGGTCAGCGCGCCGTCACCGATGACCGCGACGACGGCGGCGTCCCGGCCGCGTACCTCGTTGGCCTTGGCCAGGCCGTCGGCCCAGCCGAGGACGGTGGAGGCGTGGCTGTTCTCGATGACGTCGTGGTCGGACTCGGCCCGCGAGGGGTAGCCGGACAGGCCGCCCTTCTTCTTGAGCTTGCCGAAGTCCTGGCGGCCGGTGAGCAGCTTGTGCACGTACGACTGGTGGCCGGTGTCCCACAGCACCCGGTCGCGGGGCGATTCGAAGACCCGGTGCAGCGCGATGCTCAGCTCCACCACGCCGAGGTTCGGGCCGAGGTGGCCGCCGGTGCGGGCGACGGATTGCACCAGGAAGGTGCGGATCTCCGCGGCCAGCCGGTCGAGCTGCTCGGGACCGAGCCGGTCCAGGTCGCGCGGTCCCTTGATACGGGCCAGCAGTGCCACCCGTGCCTCCTTGCTGTCGCAGCCTGCCTTCGGGCCGTACGGCCCGGGCCCCGCCGTCCGTGCGGACGTGCCGGGCCCGAAGCGTCCGGTCGAGTCTAATGTTCCCGATGTCCGGTCGCTGATCCGACAGTGCGATGTATGCCACAGGTCCGCAACAGCTACACCCCCGTACCGGGGTCGGTACGGGGGTGCAGGCGGGTGGCGGGCGGGACGCCGGTCAAGCGCGTCCGGCCGTTTTCTGGGTGCGGCGGGAGACGGAGTCGATGACGACCGCCGCCAGCAGCACCGAGCCGGTGATCATGTACTGCACCGGCGCGTCGATGCCCTTGAGCGCCAGGCCCGACTGGATGGACATGATGACCAGCACGCCGAGCAGAGCGGACCAACTGCTGCCGCGGCCGCCGTAGAGGCTGGTACCGCCGATGACGGCCGCCGCGATGGCGTTCATCAGCAGCGTGCCGCCGCCCGCGCCCTGGTTCGCCGCGGCGATGGTCGACGTCATGAACAGGCCGCCGACCGCCGCCAGCGTGCCGGAGACGGCGAAGACCGCGATGCGCATCAGGTCGACGTCGATACCCGCCCGGCGGCTGGCCTCGACGCTGCCGCCGAGGGCGAAGATCCGCCGGCCGAAGCCGGTGCGGCGCAGCGTGAAGTCCGCGCCGACGACCACGATGAGGAAGATGAGCAGCGCCAGCGGCAGGCCCTTGTACTGGTTCAGCACGTACGCCGGGACGTACGCGAGCACCGCGAGCACGGCCGTACGCAGGATGATCTCGCTCAGCGGCCGCGACGGCACCCCGGCCGCCTCGCGCCGCCTCGCCCCGAAGAACGCGGCGGCGAAGTAGCCGCCGACGGCGATCGTGGCCACCCCGTAGGCGGCGGCGACGTCGGTGAAGTAGTACGTGGTGAGCTTGCCGACCACGCCGTCGGAGTCGATGTTGATGGTGCCGGAGCTGCCCAGGATGTAGAGCATCAGGCCCTGCCAGCCGAGCAGCCCCGCGAGGGTCACGACGAGCGGCGGGACGCCGATCCGGGCGAAGAAGAAGCCGTGGAAGGTGCCGGTCGCGGTGCCGACCAGGATCGCGAGGATGATCGCCGGGACTTCCGGCATCCCCTCCTGGACGGCCAGCACGGCGAACACCGCGCCCGCGAGCCCGCTGACCGAGCCGATCGACAGGTCGATCTCGCCGAGCAGCAGCACGAAGATGATGCCGACGGCTATCAGCCCGGGACCGGCGATGTCGATGGAGATGTTCGACAGGTTCTGCGCGGACAGGAAGGCGTCGTCCAGGCCCTGGAAGATCGCCATGATGAGGATCAGGCCGACGATGACCGGGACGGAGCCCAGCTCACCCCCGCGCATGCGGCGCTTGAACTCGGTCAGATAGCCGGCGAAGCCCTGCTCGCGGACGACCAGCCGGGGATCGACGGCGGTGACGGCGCCCTTGGCGACGCCGGGCGAGGACTCGGGGGGCGGGGTGTCGGCGGGTGCGGCGGACTTCGCGAGATCGGTCTTCGCGGAGTCCCTTTTCTTGATCCCCTCGGTGCTCACTTCGCTGCCTCCGCACTTCCGCGCGCCGAGCGGCGCGTCACGGCGTTGTCCGTGGCGCCCGTGATGGCGGCGACGATCTCTTCCTGCGTCGTGGCCGCGACGTCGAAGACGCCGTTGTTACGGCCGAGGCGCAGCACGGCGACCCGGTCGGCGACGGCCTTGACGTCCTCCATGTTGTGGCTGATCAGCAGCACGGCGTGGTCGCGCTCGCGCAGCCGCTCGACGAGGTCGAGCACCTGGGCGGTCTGCTCGACGCCGAGGGCGGCGGTGGGCTCGTCGAGGATGACGAGCTGGGGGTCGCCGAGGAGCGAGCGGGCGATGGCCACGGTCTGCCGCTGGCCGCCGGACAGGGAGGCGGTGGGGATGCGGACGCTGGGGATGCGGATGGACAGGGTGGTGAGCAACTCGCGGGCGCGGCGCTCCATTTCGACCTCGTCCAGGACACCCGCGCGGCGGATCTCGCGGCCGAGGAAGAGGTTGCCGACGACGTCGAGGTTGTCGCAGAGCGACAGGTCCTGGTAGACGGTGGCGATGCCCAGGTCCTGGGCGTCGTGCGGCTTGTGGATACGAACGGGGCGGCCGCCCCACTCGATGCGGCCGTCGTCGATGGCGTGGACGCCGGCGACGGTCTTGACGAGCGTGGACTTTCCGGCGCCGTTGTCGCCGACGAGGGCGACCACTTCACCGGCGCGGACCTCGAGATCGACGTCGGTGAGTGCCTGGACGGCACCGAACCGCTTCGAGATCCCGCGCAACGCCAGCACGGGCGTAGCGGACACGTTGAACCATCTCCTACAGGGGGGTAGGCGTGGACAAGATGAGGGCCCGGGTGCCCGGGGACCCGCCGGCAGCGGGAGTGGAATGACGGGTCCCCGGGCACACGGGTGGCTGGTGGCCGGCTCAGCGGCTCACTGCAGGCCGGCGTCCTTGCAGGCGGACGCGAACTTGCCCGCGCAGATCTCCTCGATCGTCCACAGGCCGTCCTTGACGACCGTCTCCTCGATGTTGTCCGTGGTCAGCGCGATCGGGTCGATGAGCACGGCGGGCACGCCCTGCTCGGACTCGCTGTCCACCGTGCCGGTCGCGACGGAGTCGACCTTCTCGCCGCGGGCCAGCTTGACGGCCATCTCGGCGGCGGCGTCGGCCTCGGGCTTGTACGGCTTGTAAACGCTCATGTACTGCTCGCCGGTGACGATGCGCTGCACGCCCGCCAGCTCCGCGTCCTGGCCGGTGACCGGCGGCAGCGGGTCGAAGTCGGCGGCCTTCAGGGCGGTGATGGCGCCGCCCGCCATGCCGTCGTTGGCGGCGTAGACACCGATGATCTTGTCCTTGCCGACCGAGGAGATGGCGCCCTTCATGTCGGAGTTGGCGTTCTCCGCCTTCCACTCCTTGACGTCGTACTCCTTGCCGACGTTCACCTTGCCGTCGAGGACGGAGTGTGCGCCCTCCTTGAACATCGCGGCGTTCGGGTCGGTGACGGAGCCGTTGAGCATGACGACTTCGCCGTCCTTGGCCTTGTCGCCGAGCGCCGCCAGCAGGGACTCGGCCTGGACCTGGCCGACCTTGTTGTTGTCGAAGGAGGTGTACCCGCTGATCGGGCCCTCGGCCAGGCGGTCGTACGCGACGACGGGGATGCCGGCGTCGTCCGCGGCCTTGACGCTGGAGGCGATCGACTTGTAGTCGACGGCGTCCAGGATCAGCGCGTCGACCTCCTGCGTGATCATGGTGTCGACCTGCTGCTTCTGCGTGGTCGCGTCCTGCTTGGCGTTGTTGTAGATGACCTTGGTGCCCGGGGCCAGCTCTTCGATCTTCTTCTCGATCAGCGGCCGGTCGAAGTCCTCGTAGCGCGCGGTCTGGTCCTCCGGCAGGAGGAGACCTATCGTCAACGGCCCGTCGTTCTTCTTGTCGCCGCTGTCGGAGTCGTTGTCGGCCTCATCGGCGCTGCCACAGGCCGCGATGCCGACGGTCATGGTTACGGCGGCCAGTGCGACTGCCGCACGGCGCAGATAGGTGTGCACGGTCGAACCTCCCTGACGTGGCCGCGCCTTCGCGGCCGAGGTGTGAGGTAGTCAACTCGCCCGTAACCATGCCGTCAAGAAGTAAATGCTTAACGAGACGGATACGATCTCATGGTTTCTCTATGTGAACTCATCCGTCTGTGAGAGCGGGGGTGAGGACCGGCACGGCGCCGTCAAGGATCGAACGGTCGCCCATCTCGCTCAGCACCAGGGCCAGCGCCCCGAGCACCTCCGCGCGGCTGCCCAGCGCCCCGGAGGCCAGGTCGAGCTGGCGGGCGGCGCTGGGGATCGCGTAGCGCGCGACGGACTCCCCTATGGGCTGCAGGATCAGCTCCCCGGCCTCGGCGAGGTCGCCGCCGAGGACGACCCGGCTGGGGTTGAGCAGGTTGCACAGGCTGGCCACGCCGCTGCCGATGTGCCGGCCGACGTCGGCGATCACCCGGCGGCAGCCCGGGTCGCCGTCCCGGGCGAGCTGCACCATGCGCTCCACGGTCAGCCCGGGGCCGTGGCTGGCCTCCAGCAGACCGAGGATGTAGCGGCCGGCGGTGAAGGTCTCCAGACAGCCGCGGTTGCCGCAGCGGCAGACGGGACCGGACTCGTCCAGCGTGATGTGCCCTATCTCGCCGGCCGTGCCGCCGGGGCCGCGGTAGAGCTGGCCGTTGATCACCAGGCCGGCGCCGACGCCGCTGGCGACCTTGATGTACGCCACGTCCTTGGCGCCCCGGCCGCTGCCCCAGACCAGCTCGCCGAGGGCGCCGAGGTTCGCGTCGTTGTCGACGTAGACCGGGACGCCGAGGCGGGACTGCAGGTCGTCGCGCGGGTTCGTGCCGGTCCAGCCCGGCAGGATGCTGGTGGAGCCCAGCACGCCGGTCTCGGTGTCTATCGGCCCCGGCACCCCGAGGCCGACGCCGACGACCTTGTCCGCGGGCACGTCCGTGGCCCCCACCAGACGGCTCACCAGCGCCTCCGCGCGGTCCAGGCCCTGGGTCGCGGAGGCGTCCACGTCGATCGGCTCGGACTCCTCGGCGAGCACCTGGTGCGCCAGGTTCCCCACCGCCACCCGCAGGTGGGTGTGCCCGAAGTCGACCCCGACGACGATCCCGGCGTCCCCGCTGAGGGACACCGCCCGCGCGCGCCGCCCGCCCGCGGAGGTGGGCGTGACGCTGACCGTGCCGCTCTCCTGGAGCTCCCGGACGATGTTGGAGACCGTCGCGGCCGACAGCCCGGTGCTCCGCGCGATCTGCGCCTGCGTGAGCGAACCGGACAGTCGCACGGCGCGCACGACGCGCTCAAGGTTTGCCCGGTGCAGCGAGGACTGCGAGCCCGGAGTCTCCACGGCCATCCACTCCTGGTTCGGCGGGCGACACGACGGCCCCCCACCTCCCGGGCCACGCCGATGGGACCCGGATCGCCTACAACTTGTGAAGTCTAGGCTCGACGGCCATGGTTACCGCCGTCAAGACCTTGACGGCGTGACTATTCCGTAACCCGCACACATCCACGGTACCTGGGGGCCGTGCCGCCGCCCCGCGGGCCGGGACTCCCGGCGGACCGATCGAGGTCGGCCACCGCCCGGCGCCGCCCCGCCGGACGGCTGCCGGCCGCGTACCCTGGTAACGGCTGTGTCGCGAACTGGCAGCAGCCGGTGGTCCGTCCGGGACGTGGCTCGATAACGTTGCCCCGAACATGACGCGCGCGGGACGCACAACCGCTCGGGAGACCGGACGCTCCTGGCCCTCACCGGACCGCCCCTGCCGCAGTCAGCCTGACGACGCTGGGAGTTGGTCATCGATGCGGCACCGCACCCTCGGCCGGGTGACGGCCACAGCCCTCGGCGCGGCGCTGCTGCTCACCGCCTGCGGCGGCTCCGACGACGACGGCGGCGGAGACGAGATCGTGGGCGCGGAGAACAAGACCTCCGAGTCCCCCGCCGCCCCCGCGGAAGAGGACCCGGACGCCCCCGCCTTCGACTTCCCCGACGATCTCCAGGCCGACGTGGAGCCCGCGGACACCGGGGACGAGAAGAAGGACGCGGTGCTGCGGGACCAGGGCTACGCCCTCAGCGCCATGGTGGAGAGCTACGGGCGGCAGAAGGCCACGGCCAACTTCGAGAAGTACTGGCAGGATCCGGCCTACGCGACCTATGTGCAGGACTTCGAGCGCTTCGCCGGCGAGGGGCAGCGCATCGCGGGTACCGGGCGGTACTTCGACCGCGAGGTCAAGCAGGTCAAGGACGGTTCGGCGCTGGTCGTGTTCTGCGAGGACCAGAGCGACGGCTACGTCGTCGACGCGAAGACCGGCAAGAGCGTGGGCGCGGAGGGCGGCGAGAACGCCGCGGTGATGCGGCTGTACCGGCAGACGCTCACGCGCACGGACGACGGCACCTGGACGGTGACCGAGTCCGACTGGACGGAGGGGGACGGGACATGTCGTTGAGCTCGGGGAGCGGGGCGGTCATACGCCGCTCGGGGATGGGCCTCGCGGCGGCGGCCGGCGTGACCGCGATGCTGCTGACCACCACGCAGCCCGCGTACGCGCAGGGCGGCGGCTGGGGCACCGGCGGAGGCGGCGAGTCGGACGGCGGCGACGGCATCGGCGCGTGGAGCCAGGTGAAGGTCACCTCCACCGGCGGCGACCCCGCCGCCCCGCCGCTGACCCCCGTTCAGGGCAACTGGACTCCCCCGGCCTGCTGGTACGAGCCGGTCAAGACCGCCGAGGAGATGGCGGAGTGGGGGCCCGGCACCTGGACGAACTCGGAGAGCGCCCAGGCCGAGTGGATCCGGGAGTGGGAGGACAAGGAGTGGAACAAGGACAAGGACGGCGCCTGGTGGGACGTCGTCTACAACAAGAACATGAGCAGGGACGAGGCGCTCCAGGCGTGTGACGTCCTCCAGGGCAACCCCTTCTGGGTGGACCAGGGAGACACGCCGGAAGACGGCCCCAGCATCAGCCCCGAGATGCTCGCCGAGATCGCCTACAACGCGACCAAGCTGCCCGCCCCGCCGGTGAAGCTGAAGCCGGACCTCGCGCTGCAGAAGGTCAACCTGCCGGTGCACGCGACATTCCAGAGCGACACCGGGCTCCAGCGGGTCGCGACCACCGCCAGCATCAACCTCCTCGGCGTGGAGTACGCCGCCACCACCGTGGCCACGCCCAAGGAGCTGCGGATCGACGCCGGCACCGAGTACGCCGAGCCGGAGTCGTGCACCTACGGCCTGAGCGGCGGCGGCGCGGGCGGGTACGACGTCAACACCGAGGACGCCGGCTGCAACGTGACGTACCGCAAGTCCTCCGGCGAGGGCACCTACGCGCTGGAGGCGTCGCTCACCTGGGAGGTCCACTGGACCGCCTCGGCGAACCCGGACGGCCCGCCGGAGGCGGGCGACCCGCAACTGCCCGAGGGCATGTCCTCCGGCACGTACGACGTGACCGTCAAGGAGATCCAGACGGTCGTGCGCTGAGCGCCGCGAGCGGCCGGTGCGGTGGACCGCACCGGCCGCTCCGCGCATGCCGCTTCCCTGGTCCTACTTCACCGCGCCGGCCGTGAGCCCGGACTGCACCTGGCGCTGGAAGATGATGTACACGATCAGGATCGGCAGCGCCGCCATCACCAGCCCCGCGAAGAGCCTGCCGTAGTCGGAGCGGTAGCCCGCCTGGGCGAAGAGCAGTCCGATGCCCTGGGTGAGCACGTAGTCGTCCTCGTTGCCCTGGTTGAGCGCGAAGGGCAGCACGTACTGGTTCCAGTGCCCGAGGAAGTTGAAGATGCCCACGCTGATCAGGCCGGGTTTCGCCATGGGCAGCATCACCTGGAAGAAGATCCGGGTGTGGGAGGCCCCGTCGATCTCCGCGGCCTCGGAGACCGACGAGGGCAGGGTGCGGAAGAACGTGGTCATGAAGAAGATCGTGAACGGCATGGAGTACGCGATGTACACCATGATCAGCCCGTGCCGGGTGTCGAGCAGGGAGAGGTTCTTCATGACGAAGAACAGCGGCACGAGCGCCATCACCACGGGGAACGCCATGCCGCCGACGAAGGTGAAGTAGACGACGCGCGCGCCCTTGAAGTCGAACCGGGCGAGCACGTACGCGGCCATCGACCCGAAGAGCATGGTCAGCGGCACGGAAATGGAGACGATGAGCAGGGAGTTGGCCGCGTACCGGCCGATGCGCGCCCGGCTCCAGGCGTTGGACCAGTTCGCCCAGTCGATGCTGCTGGGCAGCGCCCACGGGTTGGCCAGGATGTCGCCCGAGTCCTTCAGGGCGTTCATCAGGGCCCACACCAGCGGGCCCGCGGCCAGCACGGTCCACAGGATCAGGAAGCCGTGCGAGAAGACGTTGAGTACGGCGCCCTCGATCTTCTTCCGCGGCTCCAGCAGCGGCGACCGCGACGTGTCGTCCGCCACTGCCGCCTTGTCGAGCGCGGGTGGGCGGTCGGTGGGTTCCGCAGTGGTCATGACCTGGCCTTCCGGATCGTGCTCTGCACTCGATGCTCGGTACCCGATGCTCAGTACTCGACGCGGTCGCGGCGGCGGCCCACGGACAGCGCGGCCACGGCGAGGATCATGGTGAGGATGAACAGCGCGACGCCCATCGCCGCGCCCCGGCCCGCCTGCAACTGGCCGAAGCCGGTGTTCCAGAGGTAGACGCCGAGCACCATGGTGGAGTCGTCGGGCCCGCCCGGTCCCTGGGTGATGATGTTGACGACGGCGAACGACTCCGCGCCGAGCGCCATGATCCCCATGTACACCCAGCCGGTCTGCACGGTGTCGCGGATGAGCGGCAGGGTGATGCGGAAGAAGGTGGCCGCCCGGCTGGCGCCGTCCAGGAGCGCGGATTCGTAGATCTCCTTGGGGATCTGCCCGATGGCCGCGGAGAACAGGACCACGAAGAATCCGACCATGGCCCAGCACATCACGATCATCACGGCCCACAGCGCGAACTTCGAGTCCGCCAGCCAGCCGCCGTTCGGCGACAGCGCCTCGGGCAGGACCGGGTCCAGCAGGCCGACATCGGGTTTGAAGATGTAGCCCCACAGCGCCGCGATCACCGCGATGGACAGGGCCTGCGGAAAGAAGTACACGATCTTGTACGTCTTGGCGCCGCGAACCCCGGAGATCGCCTCGCCCTTCTTGTGCCGGCCGCCGACGGTGAGCATGAAGGCGAAGAACAGTCCGAGGCTGAGCGTCACCAACGGGACGGCGAGGGCGAGGATCAGGTTGTTGCGGACGGCGGCCCAGAAGGTCGAGTCGTCCAGCAGCCTGGAGTAGTTCTCGAACCCCACCATGTTGAAGTCGCTGCTGACACCGGTCCAGTCGGTGAGCGAGTAGTAGAAGGTCTGGATGAACGGCGAGATGACGAACACCGCGTACAGCCCGAGGGGGACGATGAGGAATCCCGTGACGAAGCGGTACTTGAGGTAGGTCCGGTACCGCGGAGAGCTGCGGAAGCCCGTTTTCCGCGCATTGCCGGGCGCCGGCCGCCCCGCGGCCTTCCCGGGCTCCCCGACTTTCGTCACGGCCAGGCCGTCGTCCGTCATTCCGGCGCCCCCATCTCGCTCGCTCACCGACTGGATCCGGCGCTTCAGTGCTTGTACTTCGTGATGCTGTCGTCCTGGGCCGTCTCGTCGGCGATGCCCTGGATCTTGTCGATGGCCTCGGCGGGCTTGATGCCGCCCTTCATCATGTCGCCCCAGACGAAGACGATCTTCTCCCGGTACGGGGTCGGGTACCAGTCGGGGAACCGGGGGTTGAGGAAGTTCTCACCGGCGCCGTCGAGGAGCCCGACGGCGGTGGTCAGCCCGGTGCCGAGCTGGAGGCCCTCCTCGGAGCCCTCGACGCAGGCCAGCGACGACACCAGCTCGGTGAAGCCCGCCGCGGACTTCTTGCTCAGCATGTTCCGGAGGAACTCCATGGCGCCCACGGAGTTCTTGCCCTTCGCCGGCACGATGAAGGGCTCGCCGGCCTGCGCCCAGATGGTCTCGAACGGCATCGCGTCGGAGCTGTCGAGGTTCGGCGACGGGGCGACCGTCATCTGGAAGTCGGGGGGCGTGGTGTCCTTGGACTCGTTCTCCACCCACGAACCGTTCGGGATGAAGATGCAGTTGCCGCGTTCGGTCCAGTCGGTCTGGACGTCGGTGTGCGTCTTGCCGGGCGAGTTCTTCAGGACGTAGCCCTTGTCGTACAGCTCGTAGTGCGCCTCCATGACGCCCTTGACGGCGTCGTGCTTCCAGGCGTTGGGTTCGAGGTTGTCGATCGCGTCGAGCACCTCGGCGCCGCCGACCTTGCCGATCATCGGCAGCATGCTGAAGCCGAGGTACTGGGGGTAGACGCCGGTGTACGCGAATCCGGCGATGTTCTGCTTCTTCGCGTCGGCGCAGATGGCGAGCATGTCGTCCCAGGTCTTCGGGTACTCCCAGCCGTTGTCGTCCAGCAGCTTCTGGGAATACCAGAGGCCGAACACCGAATAGGCGATGTTCATCCGGTAGACCTTCTCGTCACCGTACTGGCCCATTTCGACGGTGCCGTCGCGCAGCGTTTCGCGGACCGTCTTGTTCGGGTCGTCGATGGACGGGGCGTCGAGCAGCGGGGTGAGGTCCGCGAGTTGCTGCTGGGTGATGAGCGCGGGCACGTCCATGGCCTCGTCGCCCGAGTTGTTGATGAGGTCCGGCGGGTCGCCGGCCGCCATCCGGCCCTGGACCTTCGACTGGATCTTCTCGGTGGAGCCGGTCTTCACCTTGCCGAAGTTCTTCTGGTAGGCGGTGGCGTCGTCGTCGACGTACTTCGTACCGAAACCGCCGTCGAACATCAGTACTTCGAGTTCGGCGTTCTTGTCCACACCGAGCGGGTTCTTGTCGGTCTTGTCGCCCTTCGCACCGCCGCCGTTGTCGTCGTCGCCACCGCTGGCACATGCCGACAGCGCACTGACCGTGGGGACGGAGATCAGACCGAGGGCCACGGCCCGCTTGATCAGATCGCGGCGACCGACATGCGAATTGGATCCCATGCTCAAGTCCTCACTCTCTCCAGGACTCAGGCGGTGTACCGGATCCCCGTTGGGACGTGCCTCATGGTGCAGGAGCCGATTACCGCGGTCATGTGTTACGTGAGTGGTGCAGGGTGGTGCGCCGGAGGGTGGGGGAGCCGCCGGGTGCGGACAGGTATAGTCCACTCGGCGCCGCCTTATCAAGATCGAATACAAGGTTCATCAAGAGTATTTCCCGACTTGAGACCTGCGGGAAACGCGCCGGAGCCCCACCCGCACCCGGTCGGCAGGACCACCCGCCACGCAACCCCCCGACCGCCATTGGTCCAGCCTTTTGGAGCCCGGGTTCCGCGGCTGCGGCCACCGCCACCGGCCGCCCGGAATGTACTGATCAGCGCCAGGTCCGTACGTCCACGAGGGTGCCGGTGCCCGGCCACGAGCACCCGGCCACCCCGTCACCGGCACCGTGCCGGCCGGAACGTACCCCGTGCGGTGGCCACGCGAAAAACCCCGCACCGGCCTTGTTGGTCATGGGTGGGCATGGCAGCGCTGCCGCGGACAGGCGAGGGCCAGTCGTCCCGAGCGAACCCGGCGCGTTCGGCTGACAACACGGGTGGTCGCGGCTGCCCGCCGGTCACGCCTCAACCGTTCGGCCAACTCCGGAACTTACGCGCACCACGCTCCCGTTGACGCTGCGTCACCGGTAACCTCGGTTACACCATGCGTTCGTCGTGCTACAGCACGAACGCGCGCCGCGGGACCGCCGGAGCTCGCCGGATCCGGCGGGAAAGGAGACGGGGGGTATGGCCGACGCCTATGTGGCGTACGCGGCGGACGATGCCGAGTGGGTTGGTGTGCTCACCAAGCGGCTGCGCGCCCATGGGGTGAGCGCGTTGGGGGACCGTCACCACTTGCTGCCGGGGAGTGTGGTGGTTCACGAGGTCGAGGACGCCATTCGTTCGGCGAGTACCGGGCTTGTCGTGTTCAGCCCTGCCGCGATGGCCCATGCCTGGCTCCGGCAGGAGTACGCGGCGCTCTTCCAGGCGTCCGCCGGCCGGGATCTGCGGCTGGTGCCCGTGCTGCTGGGGAACGCGGGGCCGCCGCCGTTCGCCGCGACTCGGCTTCCGATGGACTTCCGGCGGCTGCCTGCCGAGGGGGCCGCGTTCGAGGACCGGGTGGCACTGCTCGCGCGGATCATCCGGGGTGAGCAGCCGCCGGACGAGTTGCTGCGGAAGGTCGAGGACGTACAGGATGATCTGGGCGTCGTCCGGAGTGGTCCGGTGCGGCCGCTGACCGGGCCGGCCGAGCCGAGCGTGGTGATCTGTCACGCGCACGCGGATCTGGAGTACGTGCGTGGGCTGGGGCGGCGGCTGGCCGACGCGGGGTTGCCGGTGTGGACGGCCGGTCGGCTGACCTGGGGTGACGACTGGGTGTGGGCCATTCGCCGGCAGTTGGCCAGCGCGGTGGCCGTGGTGGTGGTGATGTCGCCCGAGGCGCAGGCGGCGCAGGACGTGAGCCGGGATATTCTGGAGGGGCAGCGGCTGGGGCGTCCGTTCTTCCCGGTGCTACTCCGCGGCGAGCGGCACTATCTGCTGGCCAGCAGCTCGTACTTCGACGCGCGCGGCGGCGCGTTGCCGGGCCCAGCGGAGCTGCGGCCGCTGCAGCGGCTCCTCAAGCGGTCCGAGGGCGGCCTCCGTAACGAACACCCCGTCTTCACCCCGGTGCCCCGGCCGGGGCACCGGGCGGCAGTGCGCCCGCCCGTCGACGCCTCGCTGGCCACGCTCCACGCGCTGCTCGCCGCGGGCGAGGTGGAGCAGGCCGACGTACTGACGACGGCGCTGCTGCTGCAGGAGGCCGGGCGGCACGAGTACGGGTTCATCCGGCCCATGGGCGAGGACGGGGAACGGGCCCTGCCGGACGGATTCCTCGACGCCGTCGACACGGTCTGGGCGAGCCTGCTGCCCTCGGGGGAACGGGGCGGGCTGCACGGGTTCCGGGCGCAGACCCGCCGGGCGCGGCCGGAGGGGCGCGGACACCGGGCATTCGCCGCGCTGGCGTTGGCGTACGGCTGGACCGACGCGCCGCACGCACCCTCTCCTCGCTACGAGACGTTCGTACGCGCCGCGGCCTGCGCGCCGGAGGACTACCCGGCGTTCTTTCCGACGCTGCGCAGCCCGCAGAACGAGGCGCGGAAGGATTGGCACGACCAGTGGTCGCTGACCGTCCGGGCGATCCATCAGCGGCTGGCGGACTGGCCGGGTGCTGAGCACCACACGGAGGACCACGACGACACAGGCACGTGAGCGGGGCACGCGCCGGAAGGAGGTGAGGGTGCATGGTGGTGTTGGTGATCGTGCTGCTCGTGGCGGTCGGCGCGGTCGGCGGGGTGGCGGTCGTGTATCCCGAGAGCGGGCTCGCACGGCGGCTCGGCTTCGTGGTGATCCCCGGGGACATGGTCGGCGTCGTGCGCCGGCGTATCGGGGGCAATCCGTCAGACCCCCGGTTCAAGCGAGTGGTAGCGGACAACTCGCGCGGCATCCAGGCACGGTGTCTGACGCCCGGGGTACGGCACTGGCTCATGCCCGGCGTCTACAGTGTCGACCTCGCTCCCCGTGTCAGCATCCCGCCCGGCATGATCGGGCTGGTCACGGCACTGGACGGGGCGTCGCGCCCGGCGGGGCGGCTGCTCAGCCGACGGGTGGAGTGCGACAACTTCCAGGACGGTGTGGCTTTCCTGCTGGGTGAGGGGGAGCAGGGCAGGCAACTGGCGACGCTGCCGGGCGACGCCTCGTACTACATCAACCCGGAGCTCTTCCGGGTTGATTTCGTGCCCCGTACGCATGTGCCGGACGGGACGGTCGGGCTCGTACGGGCCAAGGTGGGGCAGTTGCGGCTGCCGGACCAGCCGTTCGGGCGGTACGTAGAGTGCGACGTCTTCCAGGACGGTGACGCGTTCCTGCTGGGCGGTGGGGAGCAGGGGCGGCAGCTGGCAGTGCTGGGCGGCGGTGCCTCGTACGACATTCACCCCGACCTCTTCGAGGTCCTGACCACGGAGAGCATCGGGCCCGGGCGGCAGGACGGTCTCACCTCCGGCCATCTGCGGTACGTCAACATCCCCGTCGGTTACGTCGGCGTCGTCGTCACGCTGCACGGCATCGAGCCGCCGCCGGAGGACGACGTCATCGGGCCCGTCGTGCATGGGCACAGCAACTACCGGCTGCCGTGGAAGTTCCTCGACGGGCACGGCTGGCGCGGGGTGCAGCAGGAGACGCTGCGGCAGGGCGGGGTGTACGCGCTCAACCCGTGGTTCGCGCGGATCGTGCTGATCCCGACGCGGCTGCTGACGCTCGAGTGGAAGGACAAGATGCCCACCGAGGCCGACAACTACGACGCGGAGCTGGAGCAGCTGATCATCAACATCCAGGGCTTCCTGCTGAAGGTCAACGTCACACAGACCCTGCAGATCCCGGCTTCCGCCGCGCCGCGCCTGGTCAGCCAGTTCGGCGGGGAGGTCTCCCGGGACGGGCTCGGCGGGCTGGTCATCGACCCGCGCCCGGTCCAGCGGTTCGTCGAACGGGTGCTGGGCGGCACGGTCGAGAGCTACCTCACCCAGGTCGCCGCCTCGTCCACGGTGGAGGACTACCTCACGCAGCAGGACGACATCCGTGCCGAACTCGCCGCCAGGGTCCGACAGAACGTGGCCGAATGGGGTATCACCGTCTCCGACACCCTCGTCGGGCTCTCCGTCGCGCAGGACACCGAACTGGACCGCATCCGCCGGCTGCCGATGACCGAGGCCCACCGCCGCCGGACGCTGGAGGAGGAGGTCAAGAGCGCCCAGATCCACGCCCAGATCCGGCGGATCGAGATCGCCGTCGAGCGGGAGGAACGCGGTCTGGCCGTCGCGGAGCTGGAGGCCCTCGCGAACCTGCTCGGGCCCGAGGTGGCGTCGGTCCAGGCGCTGCTGGCGGAGGTCAAGGACATGCGGGTGCCCGATGTCATCTCCGGGGACGCGGCGATGATGGGCCAGTTCATGCCGTGGCAGCGGATCCAGGACGTCATCACCGGCCTGCGCCGTGAGAAGTCCGGGGATCCGGTGCTGGAGACCGTGTCGCAGAAGGATGAGCTGGAGGCGGGGGACGGGTCGGCGGACGACCTCAAGCCCGGTTCGTCAGCACCGCACGGCTGATCTGCTCGCAGAGCCGGTCGTAGGCGGCCTGGTCGGCGCCGCGGAAGTCCGCCGGGTAGAGGACTTCGGCGAACTCCGGCAGGTCCAGGGACTCGCCAGGGTCGCCGATGAGCACGGGGACGAAGCGCTGCGCCTCGTTCTCCGGGAACCGGCGCATCAGCGCGGCGTACTCCCGGCGCACCCAGCCGTCGTCCCGCATCCCGGGGCCGAAGACCAGCAGCCCGTGCGCAGCGTCGCGGATGGCGCGCTCGGGTGTGTGCACGCGGACACCGCCGGGCTGCGCCAGCAGCTCGTCGTACGCCACGCGGACGCCGTGCGCGGTGAGGAAGGCGGCGAAGCCCCGGACCCAGGGGGCGTCGGTGTCGGCGTAGGCGATGAAGACGTCATACGGGGGGGCGGCGGCGGGGGCGGGCTCCGGTGACGCGGGGGCGGCGTGCGATCTGGCGCGCAGGCGCGTCTTCCGCCCCGTCGCGCGCGAGCGCCCTGCCCCCGCGCGAGATGCAGGGGCAGGGCGCTCGTTCACGTCAGGTCAAGAACGGATAAGTTGGCGGAGGACGTACTGCAGGATGCCGCCGTTGCGGTAGTAGTCCGCCTCGCCGGGGGTGTCGATCCGTACCACCGCGTCGAACTCCACGCCCGTGTCCGTCGTCACCTTCACCGTCTCCGGGACGGCGCCGTCGTTCAGGGCCGTGATGCCGGTGAAGGTGAAGGTCTCCTCGCCCGTCAGGCCCAGCGACTGCGCCGTGGCGCCCGCGGGGTACTGCAGGGGCAGGACGCCCATGCCGATGAGGTTCGAGCGGTGGATGCGCTCGTACGACTCGGCGATCACCGCGCGGACGCCGAGCAGCGCCGTGCCCTTGGCCGCCCAGTCGCGCGACGAGCCGGAGCCGTACTCCTTGCCCGCCAGCACCACCAGCGGGGTGCCGGCCGCGGCGTAGTTCTGGGCCGCGTCGTAGATGAAGGAGACCGGCGCGTCCGCACGGGTGAAGTCGCGGGTGTAGCCGCCCTCCGTGCCCGGGGCGATCTGGTTGCGCAGCCGGATGTTGGCGAAGGTGCCGCGGATCATGACCTCGTGGTTGCCGCGGCGGGAGCCGTAGCTGTTGAAGTCGCGGCGGGTCACGCCGTGCTCGGTGAGGTACTGGCCCGCCGGGGTGTCGGCCTTGATGGCGCCGGCCGGCGAGATGTGGTCGGTGGTGACCGAGTCGCCGAGCAGGGCCAGCACGCGGGCGCCCGCGATGTCCCCGACCGGCGCCGGGTCCATGGCCATGCCGTCGAAGTACGGGGGCTTGCGCACGTAGGTGGACTCGGTGTCCCAGGCGAAGGTGTCGCCCGTCGGGATCGGCAGCGCCTGCCACTGCGCGTCGCCGGCGAAGACGTCCTGGTACGACTCGGTGAACATCTCCTCGCCGATCGCGGCGGCGACGACCTGCTCGACCTCCTGCTCGCTGGGCCAGATGTCCTTCAGGTAGACCGGCTTGCCCTCCTTGTCCGTGCCCAGCGGCTCGCGGGTGATGTCGGTCTTCATGGTGCCCGCGAGCGCGTACGCGACGACCAGCGGCGGCGACGCCAGGTAGTTCATCTTCACGTCGGGGTTGATCCGGCCCTCGAAGTTCCGGTTGCCGGAGAGCACCGAGGTGACGGCCAGGTCGTGCTCGTTGACGGCCTTGGAGATCTCCTCCGGCAGCGGTCCCGAGTTGCCGATGCAGGTGGTGCAGCCGTAGCCGACGAGGTTGAAGCCGAGCTTGTCGAGGTACGGGGTGAGCCCGGCCCGGTCGTAGTAGTCCATGACGACCTTGGAGCCCGGCGCGAGCGTGGTCTTCACCCACGGCTTGCGGGTCAGGCCCTTCTCCACCGCCTTCTTCGCCAGCAGCGCCGCGCCGACCATGACGGACGGGTTGGAGGTGTTGGTGCAGGAGGTGATGGCGGCGACGGTGACGGCGCCGTGGTCGATCTCGTACGTCGTGCCGTCGGGCGCGGTCACCGGGGTGACGCGGGTCGGTACGCCGTTGGAGGACGCGGGGGCGTCGGAGGCGGGGAAGGACTCCTTGCCGGGCTCGTCGGCGTCCTCGACGTAGTTGCGCACGTCGAGGCGGAACTGCTCGGCGGCCTTCGCCAGCTCGATGCGGTCCTGCGGGCGCTTCGGCCCGGCGAGCGACGGCACCACCGTGGCGAGGTCCAGCTCCAGGTACTCGGAGTACTCCGGCTCGTGCGCCGGGTCGTGCCACAGCCCCTGGGCCTTGGCGTACTCCTCGACCAGGGCGAGCTGCTGCGCGTCGCGGCCGGTGAGCTTCAGGTACGTGATCGTCTCGGCGTCGATCGGGAAGATCGCCGCGGTGGAGCCGAACTCCGGCGACATGTTGCCGATCGTCGCCCGGTTGGCCAGCGGGATCTGGCCGACGCCCGCGCCGTAGAACTCGACGAACTTGCCGACGACGCCGTGCTTGCGCAGCATCTCGGTGATGGTCAGCACCAGGTCGGTGGCGGTGGTGCCGGTGGGCAGCTCGCCGGTGAGCTTGAAGCCGACGACCCGCGGGATGAGCATCGAGACGGGCTGGCCGAGCATCGCCGCCTCGGCCTCGATGCCGCCGACGCCCCAGCCGAGCACGCCGAGGCCGTTGACCATGGTGGTGTGGCTGTCGGTGCCGACGAGGGTGTCGGGGTACGCCTTGCCGTCGCGGACCATGACGACGCGGGCCAGGTGCTCGATGTTCACCTGGTGCACGATGCCGGTGCCGGGCGGGACGACCTTGAACTCGTCGAACGCGGTCTGGCCCCAGCGCAGGAACTGGTAGCGCTCGCGGTTGCGCCCGTACTCCAGCTCCACGTTGACCTGGAAGGAGTCCGGGGTGCCGAACTTGTCGGCGATCACGGAGTGGTCGATGACCAGCTCGGCCGGGGCCAGCGGGTTGATCCTGGCGGGGTCGCCGCCCAGGTCCTTGACGGCCTCGCGCATGGTGGCGAGGTCGACGACGCAGGGGACGCCGGTGAAGTCCTGCATGATCACGCGGGCCGGCGTGAACTGGATCTCCCGGCTCGGCTGCGCCTGGGAGTCCCAGCCGCCCAGGGCCCGGATGTGGTCGGCGGTGATGTTCGCGCCGTCCTCGGTGCGGAGCAGGTTCTCCAGCAGCACCTTCAGGCTGTACGGGAGCCGGGCGGCACCGGTCACCTTGTCCAGCCGGAAGATCTCGTACGACTCGCCGCCCACCTGCAGCGTGCTGCGGGCGTCGAAGCTGTTCGCCGACACGACAGTCTCCTTCGTCATATGCGTTCCACCGCAATCCTGCCGCTACGTCCGAAGCGGGGCGACTTGAGGGTGGCACCTTCGGCAGATATCTCGATGTCGAGATAAACCTTACTCCATGGCTCCGCCGCGGTGCCCACCCGTGCCGGGTACGGGACGGGGGCGCCCCGCTGCGCCGTCCGGGTGCCGCGGGGGATGCCCCCGGCCGGGTCAGGCCGGCTTGCGGGCCACGCCGCCGTACATCGCGATGTGCGAGTTCGGCACCGACTCACCGATGCCGTCGGGCCGCCAGTGGTGGACCAGCGTCACGCCCGGGTCGATCGGCTCCAGGCCCGCGAAGAACCGCTCCGCCTCGGCCCGGTCGCGGATCTGCAGCGGGATGCCGCGCTCGTTGTACTCGCGGCCGACGCCCGCGACCCGCTCCGGGTCGGTGTCCCCGGTGAAGACCGTCAGCGCCAGGAAGCTGCCCGGTGCCAGCGCGCTCAGCAGCCGGGCGACGATGCCCTGCGGGTCGTCCTCGTCGAGGATGAAGTGGACGATGGCGATGAGCGACAGCGCGACCGGCCGGTCGAGGTCGAGCACCTTGCGCAGTTGGGGATCGCCGAGGATGGACTCGGGGTCGCGCAGGTCGGCCTGGATGTAGCCGGTCCTGCCCTGCCTGGTGCTCTGCAGCAGCGCGCGGGCGTGGGCGAGGACGATGGGGTCGTTGTCCACGTACACCACCCGGCACTCCGGGGCGACCTCCTGGGCCACCTCGTGGAGGTTCGGCGGTGTCGGTATGCCGGTGCCGATGTCCAGGAACTGCCGTACGCCGTAGTCGCGGGCCAGCGTCCTGGTGACCCGGTGCATGAAGACGCGGGTCTGCTTCATGGAGGTCGGCAGGCTGGGCCAGGCGCGCACCGAGGCGTCGCCCGCGGCGCGGTCGGGGGCGAAGTTGTCCTTGCCGCCGAGGAGGTAGTCGTAGACCCGCGCGGAGTGCGGGCGGTCGGTGCGCAGGTCGATCTCGGGCGCGTCGTCGCCGGGTAAGGGGTTCATGGGGTGCGGTTCACCTTTCTCGTCGTACGTGGTCGTCGTACGCGGTCGTCGTACGCGGCCGTCGTACGCGGCCGTCAGGCCGGGCACGTGCCGTCCGGGCCCTGGAACGTCCGGTACAGCCGCGGCCTGTCCGCGTCCTCCGGGCGCGGGTACTCGATCACCGGGACCGGCTTGCACACGGGCCAGTTGTCCTTCTCCACGTCGAAGCCGAACTGCCCGCTGGCGCCGTGCACGCAGTCCTGGCACGGGTCGCCGCCCGCGACCACCTTCATGTTGGTGAGGGTGTTGTACACGTCCAGCTTGGACGGCAGCCGGCCGGACTCGCCCCCGTCCGGCCGGTTCAGGTCGTCCAGCGCGGTGCCGACGGCCTGGGCGAGGACGGTGAAGGCGTCGTGGTGCATGATCGCGTACCCGTCGTCGAGCGCCTCCCCCGGCAGCCCGCTGACCTTCGCGAACCCGGCCGCGAAGGTGGTGAAGCGCTCGTCGGCGCCGTCCCCCGCCCGCCACGAGGGCGCGTCCGTCGCCGAGGCGCCGACGGTGACGACGCGGGCCTCGGCCATGTCGGCGCGCACCCCCTCGTCCGTCAGCCCCTCGGGCAGGCCGGTCGCCACCCGCAGGATGCGGATCTCGGCGTCGAAGTCGTCGCACTCCGGCTCGTCGGACAACTGGGTGATGAGATACGGCAGATCGGAGTCGCGGCCGGCGTAGAAGACCGTGTCCGCCTCCAGCCGGCATATCCCCCGCGCCGCCGGGGAGAAGCGGCGCGGCGCGCCCTTGTAGTCGCCCATGATGCCGACGAAGGAGGAGCTGCGGTTCTCCAGCCGGTACTCCTCGCCGAACTCGTCGCGCATGTTGTCGCGGGTGTTGGCGACGTAGTCGTCCTCCTTGCGCGAGTCCCACACGAGGTAGCCGGAGGGCTTGCCTGGCCCGGCGCCCGGGTGCCCTTCGAGGTAGTCGGCGAGCGCGGCGACGGACTCGGTGTTGGACGGCGCGGACTTGAACAGGGTGTCGGCGCTGATCTCCGGCGAGCTGAGCACGCCGCTGACGGCGGGTATGTCGGCCCGGGACAGCGCGACGGCCGCGTCCTCGGTGTCCTGTTCGCTGTTGGGCAGGCCGACCACGCCGACGAGCGGCGAGTCCTCCCTGGTCGGCGCCTTGCCGGTGGTGAGGTCGGCGAGCGCGTCGACGGCCGGCCGCCACTGCGAGAGGTCCTTGCCGATGTTGGCCAGCAGGAGCTGGTAGTCGACGCCCTGGCCGCGGTTGGCCGCGAGCTGCGCGGTGAGCACGCCCGCCAGGGTGTTCTGGACGACCTCGGGGGTCATGGCGCTGGACTCGGTGGCGTTGAACGGCATCATGAGGCCGACGCGCACGTACGGTTCGCGGGCGGAGCTGTCGCCGTCCTCCCAGCCCGCGCGGACCCGCTCGTTCTCGGCACCGATCTGCCGTACGAGGTCCGCTATCCGCTCGTCAGGACCGTCCGCGCCCGGCGCGAAGGCCGGCGCCTCTGCGGTGGGGTCGGCGACGCCGACGCACTCCTCGCCGTTCGCGGACTCCACGAGCCCGTCGCCGCACGCCCCTTCGCCGCCGAGGCCGAGGACCACCAGCACGGTGGCCGCGGTGATCGCCGCGACGGTCAGCACTCCCAGGATCGCCTTCTCGGCTCGGCCCAGCGGCCGGCTAAGGAATGGCATGGCCCCTCCCCTCCTCGCCGCCCTCGCGGCGTTCCACGGCCGAGTCCGGCGTGCGCGGTTCCCTGAGCGCCGCCGGCCAGTCCTGCGACGCGGCGTACAGCGCCCTGCCGCCCGTGGGGTGCTCGAACGACAGGAAGTCCAGCTCCCGCCCGATCCGGCCGCGCAGGTGCGCGTCGGGTACGGACAGGGGGTCGGCGGCGTACCAGACGGCGTGCAGCAGCCGGTTGACGGACCGCGCGACGGAGTCGGCGCCGGCCAGCGTGCCGTCCCGCTCCCCCGACGCCGTCGCCCGGCACACGTCGGCCCAGGCGGGGTCGGGCGGGTGCGGGGCGCGGGCGACGTGCCACAGGTCGGTGAGCCAGCGGTCGGTGGCGGGCCCGTGCAGGGTCTCGGCGAGCCAGCGGGCGGGCTCGGCGGGGCGGCCCGCGGCCAGTTCGTGGTGCCGGGCGGCGGCGTGCTCGCCGCGGTCCTCGTGGTGCCGGCGCAGCAGCTCGTGCAGCTCGGGCCAGGGCTGCGGCGGGTCGGTGGCGTCCGCCGGGCGGCGGCGCAGCTCGTCGACGAGGACGGCGCGCAGGAACTCGTCGCCGACGAAGGGGCGCCCGGGCTGCGGCCACCGCTCGTCGCGCAGGTGGCTGCGTGCCTCCTCGACGGCTCCCGCCTGGTGGTCCCTGGTCAGGTACGCGGCGGCCAGCGCCCGGGCCGCGGCGGCGTCCTGCGCGACGGACAGCAGCACGAGGTACGAGCTGAGCCCCGCGTCGGGGACGAGCGCGGCGAGCATCAGCTCGGTCACGTGCTCCCCCGCGAGCCGCAGCCGTGTCAGCTCGTGCGGCTCGACGGCCGCGGGCTCCGGTGCGGCGTCGAGGGCGTCGTAGAAGATCCGGCAGCCGAGCGGGCTGCCGCCGGTGAACCGGTGCACGGCGCGGGCCACTTCCTGGCGCACCGCCCGCTCCTCGCCGACGTGCATCATCGACAGCAGCTCGTCGGGGTCCAGCGGCGGCAGCGGCAGGGTGACGAGCCCGGCGGCCGGGTCGCCCGGCTCGCCGCCGCGGCGCCACTCGGGCAGCCCGGGGACGTTCGCGGCGGTCCAGCGGGCCGCGCCGCCGTAGCGGTCGCCGCGCGGCTCGCCGAGGGTGGCGGCGACCACGACGAGCGGGTCGGGCCGCCCGGCCGCGGTGACGCGCCGGGCGAGCAGCAGGTCGAGCAGCTCGGTGCCGGCGGCGGTGTGGACGTTGTCGAGGAGGGCCAGCGGCCGGGGCGCGGCGTTGAGGTGGCGCCATCCCGCGTACGCGGCCCGCAGGTCCTCCAGCAGCGCCTCGACCAGGTGGACCTCGATGCGCCGCCGCATGCCCTCGCCGAGGTGGAAGGCGCGGCAGAGCGCGGTGAGCACGTGGTTGTCGTCCTGCTGCGAGGTGGGTACGTCCGCGAGCCCCCCGTACCACTGGCGCACCGCCCGGCTCTCCCGGAAGCCGAGGTACCGGTCGGTGAAGAGGTGCACGCTCGCGGCGGCGACCGGGCCCAGCTCGTCGGTGCCCCAGCCGCCGATGCGGCCGAGGACGTCGCCGGGCCAGTTGCGGGCCCGCTCCGGGTCCTTCTCCAGCCCGCAGTCGGTGAGCAGCGCCTCGACGCGCTCGCGGGCGCACGCCTGCTCGTCCAGCTCCCCGCGGTGCCAGGCGCTGACGGCCACCAGGCCGGTCAGCAGCCGGGGCAGCCGCAGCCGGCCGAAGCCGGGGCAGTGCGCGCTCAGGCCGCGGGCCAGGCCGGTCAGCAGCTCGGCGACGGGCGAGGTGTTGGAGACCGCGGCGTCGTCGTCGCGGACGCCGGCGCAGTCGACGGCGGCGACGGGCACGCGGTCGGCGTACGCCTCGCGCAGCGCGTCCAGCACGGCGGTGCGGCCGCTGCCGTGGCCGCCGTGGAGGAGCACTGCGGGCACCTCGCCGCGCGGCTCCTGGCGCACGGCCTTCCGCTTCGTGTGGTGCAATCCCACCATGCGGGGCACCAGTTCGCGCAGCACGGCATCACGTCCGTACAGGGTCAAGCTCCGCTTCCCTCCCGTTGCGCGACGGCGTCCCGGCTACCCGAGCATGCCGCCGACCTGTCGTGCCATGTCGAGCAGCAGTTGGCGGCCCGGGCTGTCGGGGGCGCCGGTCAGCTCCTCGCGGATCCGGCCGACGAGCGCCCGCAGCCGTCCCGGCCGGCCCTCTTCGGCAGCGCGGCGCAGCTCGTCCCCCTGCCGCAGCAGGTGCCGCAGCCGCTCCTCGTCGAGGCCGAGCCCGGGGCCCAGGCCGGCGAGTTCGTCGGCGAGCGTGCCGACGTAGGTGACGGTGCTGTTGCTGATGAAGGTGACCGGGCCGCGGATGGTGTCGATGTGGTACGTGGGCTGCCGCTCGCGCTCCCGGCGCAGGAACTCGGCGAGGCCGGTGCCCGCGTGGCCGCAGTCGAGACCGCGCTCGGTCAGCTCGGCCCGCCCGGTGACCACGTCCCCGTCGGTGCCGTCGCCGGCGAGGGCCAGCAGCCCCGCGGCCCGTAAAGAGCGGGCGGCGGCGAGGACTTCGCCGGCCCGGAGGGCGTCGCCGTGGAAGAAGACGTGGTCGGCCACGAAGAAGTCGCGGAGCGGCAGCGCCCCGTCGCCGCGGTGCTCGAACGCCCAGCGCAGCACCGCGTTCTCGGCGTACTCCTGGCGCGCCCCGGGGTCGCGGCGCTCGCGCTCCAGGCGCAGCGCGCGCCGGTGGCCCTCCGGGCGCAGGGAGGTGTCGGCGGGGGTGTGGTCGGGCCAGCGGTGGACGTCCACCAGGCCGCGGTCCGCCAGCGCGGCGATGACGGCGGAGACGCGGACGGGCGGCTTGTTCTGCTCCAGGCCGAAGGCGGCGGTGCGCACGGGCACGTCGGGGCGGTGGCCGGACTCACGCAGCAGCCACAGGAGCAGCCGCGCCTCGTAGCGGTCGAGCTCCGTCCTGCCGTGTGCCATCGGCGGGCAACCTCTGTTCTGCGTGCGGCGGTTGGGGGTGCGCACGAATCTACCTACGATGCCGCCCGGTCACCAGTTCGTAGCGGTGCGCGGTCGCCGCACTGCGGCCGACTCGTAGCGCGACCGCGACCTGCCGGTGCGGTTCCGCGCCGGTGTCACGGCAGCACCGCGATGCCGTCCAGCTCGACCAGCGCCTCGGTGTCCCAGAGCCGGGTGACGCCGATCAGCGCCATCGCCGGGTACGTGTCGCCGGCCAGCCGGCGCCAGATGCGGCCCAGTTCCGCGGCGTGCGCGCGGTAGTCCTCCGGGTCGGTGGCGTAGACGGTGACGCGGGTGAGGTGGGCGGGCTCCCCCGCGCAGGCGCCGAGCGCGGTGAGGAGGTTGCCGAGGGCCTGCTCGAACTGGGCGGGGAGGGTGTCGCCGACGACCCGGCCGGCGCCGTCGAGGGCGGTCTGGCCGGCGAGGAAGACGAGGCTGGAGCCGGTCGCGGTGACGGCGTGGCTGAAGCCGGAGGGGCGGGCCAGAGAGGCGGGGTTGACGCGGTGGACGGACACGGCGGCGGGGATCCCTTCGGTGGTTCCTGCGGTGGTCCTGCGGAGCGGCCGGGCGTACGGCGCCGGTGGCCCGGCCCGTGCGCCCGCGGGTCAACGGCGGTACAGCTCCTTGGCGATGATGCTCCGCTGCACCTCGGTCGCCCCCTCGTAGATGCGCGGCGCGCGCACCTCGCGGTACAGGTGCTCCAGCAGATGCCCGGCCTGAAGCGCGCGGGCGCCGTGGATCTGCACCGCCGCGTCGACGGCCGCCTGCGCGGTCTCGGTGGCCAGCAGCTTCGCCATCGCCGCCCGCCGGGCGACGTCCGGCGCGCCCGCGTCGTACGCCGAGGCAGCCGCGTACACCAGCAGCCGGGCCGCCTCGACGCGGGTGGCCGTCTCGGCGAGGGTGTGCGCGACGGACTGCAGGTCCTTCAGCGGCCCGCCGAACGCCTCCCGCCGCCCGGCGTGGTCCAGTGCCGCGTCGAGCGCCGCCTGCGCCATGCCGACGGCGAACGCGCCGACGGAGGGCCGGAAGAGGTTGAGCGTCGCCATCGCGGTACGGAAGCCGCCGTCGACCTCCCCGAGGACGTCGGCGGCGGTGACGGGGACGCCGTCGAAGCGCAGGGTGCCGATGGGGTGCGGGCTGAGCATGGTGAGCGCTTCGCCGGTCAGCCCGGGGCGGCCGGCTGGCACGAGGAAGGCGGTGACGCCGCGGGCGCCGGCGTCCGGCGTGGTGCGGGCGAAGACGGTGGCGACGTCGGCCTCCGGGGCGTTGGAGATCCACTTCTTCTCGCCGGTCAGCCGCCAGCGCCCCGGCCCGTCCGGCTCGGCGGCCAGCCGCAGCGCCGCCGCGTCTGAGCCCGCCTCCGGCTCGGTCAGCGCGAAGGCGGCGACGGCGCGCCCGGCCGTCACCTCCGGCAGCCAGCGCTCCCGCTGCTCCCGGGTCCCGGCCTGCACGACGGGGTACGCACCGAGCCCCTGGAGCGCGAGCGCCGTCTCGGCCTCGGTGCACTCGCGGGCCAGCGACTCGCGCAGCAGGCACAGCGTGAGCGCCGAGACCGGCCCCGCGGCGGGGAACACCCGGGTCAGCAGGCCGGGTTCGCCGTCGTCGCCGGGGGCGCCGAGGGCGGCGAGGAGCGGCCGGTTGACCCGTCCCGGCGCGCCCGCCTCGGCCAGCGGGCGCAGCCGCCGCGCGGCGAACGCCCGCAACCCGGCGCACCACGCCTGGAGCCCGGGGTCGAGCGCGAAGGGCCGCGGCGGCGACGGCGCCTGCGACGGCTGCGGCTGCGGCGGCTGCTCCTGCGCCATGCGGTGCTCCTCTCTCCCGGCGACGCGGCGTCCCCGGGCCGGCCGCCGGCCGGGAGCGGGCTGGCGTCCCATGCGCGTACGGGCCCGGCCTGGCGGGTTATCGCGGACTGTTGACTGTCGTCACGCCAACGCTACGCTCCTTGGGGTACCGCAGGGCAGACCCAGGGCCTGTCGTCGATCTCCCGTCTGCGGCGCGACGCCTGGCACGCACGCTCGCGGCGTTGTCGGGATCGACCGAATAGGCCCACTATGCGGACGACCCTCCGCCTTGCGATCGCACGCACCAGACGCCGCACCGCCCGCCCTCCGGGCGAACGACGCGAGATCGACGACAGGCCCTAGGGGGCGTACGCCATGCAGCTCAAGCCTTCCGCCCACGCCGACACCTTCGCCCGCGACCACCTCCCGCCGCCCGGGCAGTGGCCGGACCTGGTCTTCCCGCTGCCCGGCCTGCGCTACCCCGACCGGCTCAACTGCGGCGCGGAGCTGCTCGACGCCACGGTCGAGCGGTTCGGCGCCGGCCGCCCCGCGCTGCACACCGCGGCCGGCGAGACGTGGACGTACGGCGAACTCCAGCGCCGCACCGACCGGATCGCGCACGTGCTGACCGACGACCTCGGCGTGCTGCCCGGCAACCGCGTGCTGCTGCGCGGGCCTACCACGCCCTGGCTGGTGGCCTGCTGGCTGGCCGTCATGAAGGCGGGCGCGGTCGCCGTCACCGTGCTCGCCGCGCAGCGCGCGCACGAGCTGCGCGGCATCTGCGACATCGCGCGGATACGGCACGCGCTGTGCGACGCCCGTTCGCTCGGCGACCTGGCGCGGGCGGAGGCGGCGGATCTGACGGTGGTCCCGTACGGCGGCGGGGAGCCCGGCGACCTGCTGCGCCTCGCCGACGCCAAACCCGACGCGTACGCCCCCGTGGAGACCTCCGCCGACGACGTCGCGCTCATCGCCTTCACCTCCGGCACCACCGGCCGGCCCAAGGGCTGCGTCCACTTCCACCGCGACGTGCTGGCCATCGCCGACACCTTCTCCGCGCACGTGCTGAAGCCCCTCCCCGACGACGTGTTCGCGGGCAGCCCGCCGCTGGGCTTCACCTTCGGCCTCGGCGGCCTCGTGGTCTTCCCGATGCGGGCCGGCGCCTCGGCGCTGCTGCTGGAGCAGGCCGGGCCCGACCGGCTGCTGCCCGCGGTCGCGGAGCACCGGGTGTCGGTGCTGTTCACCGCCCCGACCGCGTACCGGGCGATGCTCGACAAGCTCGGCGCGTACGACACCGGCTCGCTGCGCCGCTGCGTGTCCGCGGGCGAGAACCTGCCGGCGGCCACCTGGCGGGAGTGGCGCGAGCGCACCGGACTGCGGATCATCAACGGCATCGGCGCCACCGAGATGCTGCACATCTTCATCTCCGCCGCCGACGACGACGCCCGGCCGGGGACGACGGGCGTACCGGTGCCCGGGTACGAGGCGCGGATCGTGGACGCGGCCGGGGCCGGGGTGCCGGACGGGGAGCCGGGGCTGCTGGCGGTGCGCGGGCCCACGGGGTGCCGGTATCTGGCCGACGAGCGGCAGCGGGAGTACGTGCGGGGCGGCTGGAACCTCACCGGCGACACGTATGTGCGCGAGCCCGACGGGTACTTCAGGTATGTGGCGCGTGCGGACGACATGATCATCTCGGCCGGGTACAACATCGCGGGCCCGGAGGTCGAGGACGCGCTGCTGCGCCACCCGGACGTGCGGGAGGCGGCGGTCGTGGGCCGTCCCGACGCGGAGCGGGGCACGGTGGTCGTGGCGTACGCGGTGCTGCGCGACGGCGTGGTGCGGGGGCCGGAGACGGAGGCGGCGCTGCGCGAGTTCACGAAGGGCGAGATCACGCCTTACAAGTGCCCGAAGGAGATCCTCTTCACGGACGCGCTGCCGCGGACGCCGACGGGGAAGCTGCAGCGCTACCGGCTGCGGGAGGAGCAGGCCGGGCGGGCGGCCGGGAATCGCTAGAGTGATCGAGTGCCAGCCGAACGAACCCCGCGCTCCCTGATCGTCAGCTTCTACGGCGCGTTCGGCCGCGGCGAGGACGCGGATTCCGGGCGGGTGCCCGTGGCGGCGCTGATCCGGCTGCTGGGCGCGGTGGGCGTGGACGCGCCCGCGGTGCGCTCCGCGGTCTCCCGGCTCAAGCGGCGCGGGCTGCTGGTGCCCGTACGGCACGAAGGGGAGGCCGCGTACGCCCTGTCACCGTCGGCCCGCACCCTCCTCGACGACGGCGACCGCCGCATCTACCGCCGGGAGACTCCGGCGGGCCCCGGCGACTGGCTGCTGGCGGTCTTCTCCGTACCGGAGTCGGAACGGCGGAAGCGCCACCTGCTGCGCTCCCGGCTGGCCCGGCTGGGCTTCGGGCAGGCGGCTCCCGGCGTGTGGATCGCCCCGGCGCACGTCGCCGAGGAGACCCGGCACACCCTGCGCCGCCTGGAACTCGCCCCGTACGTCGACCTCTTCCGCGGCACCCACGAGGGCTTCACGCCGACGCCGGAGGCGGTGGCGCGGTGGTGGGACCTCCCGGCCACGGCGAAGCTGCACGAGGCGTTCCTGGACGCCCACGAGCCGGTGCTGGCGAGGTGGTCCGCCCGCCCGGCGGCGGAGCGGACGGCGGGGCGAGGAGCGGGCCAGGGGGCGGACCCTGACGCGTACCGCGACTACCTGCTGGCCCTCGACACCTGGCGCCACCTCCCCTACGCCGACCCGGGCCTGCCCGCCGAGGTCCTGCCCCGGGACTGGCCGGGCGCCCGCGCGGCGGCGGTCTTCGCGGCCCTGGACGACCGCCTGCGCGCCCCCGCGTCGCGGTTCGTCCAGTCCACCCTGCACGCACCGTGACCGGCCCGCCGGCGCGATGAGCCGCTGACCCCGCCGTACCCCCGCACCGACTGTGCCCGAATTGCGGGGTTTCGGTGGTGTGGCGAAGATGAATCCGGTGCTGCCGCGCATCCACGCGGCCGCGCGATCCTCTCGTCATGCCTCTCCGAATCGCCGGGCGGCGGTCCGCCCCCGGCTGCTCCCGCGGGAAGGGAAACCAGGACATGCCGGTTTGCACGACGCGCGACGGTGTCGACATCTTCTACAAGGACTGGGGCACGGGGCGCCCCGTGGTGTTCATCCACGGCTGGCCGCTGAACGGCGACGCCTGGCAGGACCAGCTCAAGGCCGTGGCCGACGCCGGCTTCCGCGGCATCGCGCACGACCGGCGGGGGCACGGGCGGTCCACGCCGGTCTTCGACGGCTACGACTTCGACACCTTCGCCGACGACCTGCACGACCTGCTCACCGAACTGGACCTGCGGGACGTCACTCTGGTGGCACATTCCATGGGCGGCGGCGAGCTGGCCCGCTACATCGGCAGGCACGGCACCGGGCGGGTGCGTTCCGCGGTGCTGCTCTCGGCGATCCCGCCGCTGATGCTCCAGGGCCCGGACAATCCCGAGGGCGTGCCGCAGAAGGTCTTCGACGACATCAAGGCCGGGATCCTCCACGAGCGCTCGCAGTTCTGGAAGGAGACGGCCGTCGGCTTCTTCTCCGCGAACCGCGAAGGCACCAAGGCGACCCAGGGCAACCAGGACGCCTTCTGGCACATGGCCATGGCCGAGACCATCGAGGGCGGGGTCGCCTGCGTCGACGCCTTCGCGGCCACCGACTTCCACGAGGACCTCCGGAAGTTCGACGTGCCGACCCTCGTCGTCCACGGCGACGACGACCAGGTCGTGCCGATCGACGCCACCGGCCGCAAGACCGCCGAGATCGTCCGGGACGCCGAGCTGAAGGTCTACGAGGGCGGCAGCCACGGCATCGCCCTCGTGCCGGGCTTCAAGGAGAAGTTCACCAAGGACCTGCTGACGTTCCTCCAGAAATGACGCCCCCGAACCCCCCACCCGGAGCAGCGCGATGAGCGACCCGAGCAGCACCGACAACAGTGGCACGCCCGTCGAGAGCGACCAGTACTCGCTCAGCGTCGGCGCCGACGGCCCGATCCTCCTCCAGGACGGCTATCTGATCGAGAAGATGGCCCAGTTCAACCGCGAGCGCGTCCCCGAGCGGGTGGTGCACGCCAAGGGCTCGGGGGCGTACGGGACCTTCCAGGTCACGGGCGACGTCAGCGAGCTGACGAAGGCCGACGTCTTCCAGCCCGGCCGCCGCACCCGGATGCTGGCGCGCTTCTCGACCGTCGCGGGCGAGCAGGGCAGTCCCGACACCTGGCGGGACCCGCGCGGCTTCGCGCTGAAGTTCTACACCCGCGACGGCGTGTACGACATGGTGGGCAACAACACGCCGGTCTTCTTCATGCGCGACCCCAGCAAGTTCCAGGACTTCATCCGCTCGCAGAAGCGCACCCTCGACTCGGGCCTGCGCGACAACGACATGCAGTGGGACTACTGGACGCTCTCGCCGGAGTCGGCGCACCAGGTGACGTACCTGATGGGCGACCGCGGCATCCCCCGGACGTACCGGCACATGAACGGCTACAGCTCCCACACCTACCTGTGGACCAACGCCGCCGGCAAGCGCACCTGGATCAAGTACCACTTCAAGACCGACCAGGGCGTCGGCTACCTCACCGACGCCGACGCCGCCACGATGGCCGGCGAGGACGCCGACTTCCACCGCCGCGACCTGGCCGAGGCCATCGCCCGCGGCGAGGCGCCGTCGTGGACGCTGTACGTGCAGGCGATCCCGTACGAGGACGCGCCGGACTACCGCTTCAACATCTTCGACGTCACCAAGGTCGTCCCGCACGGCGACTACCCGCTGACCGAGGTCGGCCGGATGACGCTCGACACCAACCCGGAGGACTACTTCGTCCACATCGAGCAGGCCGCGTTCGAGCCCAGCAACCTGGTGCCTGGCATCGGCCCGTCGCCGGACAAGATGCTCCAGGCCCGCCTCTTCTCCTACGCCGACACCCACCGCTACCGCATCGGCACCAACTACGCGCAACTGCCGCCCAACCAGTCGGAGACCGAGGTCCGTTCGTACGCCAAGGACGGCGCGATGCGCTACCACCCGCCGAACGTGGCCCGCCCCTACGCGCCCAACTCCTACGGCGGCCCGGCCGCCGACGAGGAGCGCTCCAACCACCCGCCGCGCTGGACGGTGGACACCGCGGAGATGGTCCGCGCCGCCTACACCCTGCACGCGGACGACGACGACTTCACCCAGCCGGGCGCGCTGGTGCGCGACGTCATGGACGACGCCGCCCGCGACCGCCTGGTCGGCAACGTCACCCGGCACCTGCTGAACGGCGTCAGCGAGCCCGTGCTCCAGCGCGCGGTCGCGTACTGGCGCAGCGTCGACCTGCGCACCGGCGACAGGATCGCCGCGGGCGTCCGGCAGCGCTGACGCGCGGGGCACTCCGGCCCCGCCGGCGGCCGCCGCTCAGCCGGCGGCCCCCGCTCGGCCGCCGTCCAGCGTCAGCCGCGGCTTCGGCCCGTCGGTACGTCCCGTCGGCGGCCTGCGGCTGCCCGCGCGGTACGGGGCCGGCCACGGGGCGCCCGGGCCGGTGTAGCCCTGCTCGGCGGCGGCGTGCAGCGTCCAGTGGGGGTCGTAGAGGTGCGGGCGGGCCAGGGCGCACAGGTCGGCGCGGCCGGCGAGGATCAGGGAGTTGACGTCGTCCCACGAGGAGATCGCCCCGACCGCGATCACCGGGATGCCGGTCTCCGCGCGGATCCGGTCGGCGTACGGCGTCTGGTACGAGCGGCCGAACGCCGGCTTCTCGTCGGCGACGACCTGGCCCGTGGAGACGTCGATCGCCGCCGCGCCGTGGGCGGCGAACGCGCGGGCGACCGCGACCGCGTCGGCCCCGGTGGTGCCGCCCTCGGCCCAGTCGGTGGCGGAGATCCGCACGGTCACGGGCCGGTCGGCCGGCCACGCGGCCCGTACCGCGTCGAAGACCTCCAGCGGGTAGCGCAGCCTGCCGTCGAGGTCGCCGCCGTAGGCGTCGGTGCGGTGGTTGGTCAGCGGGGAGAGGAAGCCGGACAGCAGGTAGCCGTGCGCGCAGTGCAGCTCCAGCAGGTCGAACCCGGCGCGGGCGGCGCGCCGCGCGGCGGCGGCGAACTCCTCGCGGATCGCCGTCATTCCGGCGCGGTCCAGCGCGCGCGGCGTCTGGTTCAGGCCCGCGCGGTACGGCAGCGGGGAGGGGGCGACGACGGGCCAGTTGCCGTCGGGCAGCGGCTCGTCGATGCCCTCCCACATCAGCTTCGTGGAGCCCTTGCGGCCGGAGTGGCCGAGCTGGATGCCGAGGGCGGCGCCGGGCGCGTGGCCGCGTACGAAATCGGTGACGCGGCGCCAGCCGGCCTCCTGCTCGTCCGACCACAGGCCGGTGCAGCCGGGGGTGATGCGGCCGCGGGGGCTGACGCAGACCATCTCGGTCATCACCAGACCCGCGCCGCCCAGCGCGCGGGCGCCGAGGTGGACGAGGTGGAAGTCGCCGGGCAGGCCGTCCTCGGCGACGTACAGGTCCATCGGCGAGCACACGACGCGGTTGCGCAGCGTGAGGCCGCCGAGGGTGTACGGCGTGAACATCGGCGGCGTGCCCTCCGGCACCCCCGCCTCCCGCTCCACGGCGGCGACGAAGCCCGGGTCGCGCAGCCGCAGGTTGTCGTGGGTGATGCGGCGGCTGCGGGTCAGCAGGTCGAACGCGAACTGCCGCGGCGGGCGGCCGAGATGGCGCGCCAGGTCCTCGAACCACTCGCGGCTGGCGTGCGCGGCGCGCTGGGTGGAGGCGACGACGGGCTTGCGCTCCGCCTCGTACGCCGCGAGCGCGGCCGGCACGTCCGGCTGCTCCTCGACGCACGCGGCGAGCGCGAGGGCGTCCTCGACGGCGAGCTTGGTGCCGGAGCCGACGGAGAAGTGGGCGGTGTGGGCGGCGTCGCCGAGGAGGACGACGGCGCCGCCGCCGGGCGAAGGCTCGTGCCACCAGCGGTCGTTGACGACCGTGCGGAACGCCGTCCACTGCGAGCGGTTGCCCGTCAGCGGCCGGCCGCCGAGCGCGTCGGCGAAGTACGCGGCGCACCGCTCGGCCGTCTCCTCCTCGTCGCAGGCGTCGAGCCCGGCGCGGCGCCAGACCTCCTCGCGCATCTCGACGATGACGGTGGAGGCTCCTCCCGACGACGCGGCCGACACGGCGTACGGGTAGCCGTGCAACTGCATGACGCCCGCGCCGGTCTCGACGATCTCGAAGCGGAAGGCGTCGAACGCGAACGGCGCGGACAGCCACACGTACCGGCAGCGGTGTGCGGCGATCCGGGGGCGGAAGGCATCGGCGTGCGCCTCGCGGGTGGCGCTGTTGACGCCGTCGGCGCCGACGACGAGGTCGTGGTCGCGGGCGAGTTCGGCGGCGGGCGGCGCCTCGGTCCGAAACCGCAGGTCGACGCCGAGGTCGCGGCAGCGCTGCTGGAGCACTGCGAGCAGCCGGCGGCGGCCCAGGGCGGCGAAGCCGTGGCCGCCGGAGCGCTGCACGGTGCCGCGGTGGACGATGTCGATGTCGTCCCAGCGCACGAACTCCCGCTGCAGCGCGGCGTAGACGGCGGGGTCGGCGTGCTCGATGCCGCCGAGGGTCTCGTCGGAGAGCACGACGCCGAAGCCGTACGTGCTGTCCGGGGCGTTGCGCTCGTAGACGGTGACCGTACGGGCGGGGTCGAGGCGCTTGAGGAGCGCCGCGGCGTACAGCCCGCCGGGCCCGCCGCCGATGACCGCGGCCCGCACGGCGCTCAGCGCCCCTGCCAGGCGGGGGGCCGCTTGGCGGTGAACGCGGCGTGGAACTCGGCGTAGTCGGCGCTGTTCATCAGCAGCGCCTGGGTGGCGGCGTCCATCTCGACGGCGGCGGCCAGCGGCATGTCGAGCTCGGCGGTGAGCAGCGCCTTGGTCTGCGCGTACGCGAGGGCGGGCCCGGCGGCGAGGCGGCGGGCCAGCGCGGCGGCGGTCTCGTCGGCGCGGCCCTCGTCGGCGAGTTCGCTGAGGAGGCCGATGCGTTCGGCCTCGGCGGCGCGGACGGCGTCGCCGAGCATCAGCAGCCGGGTCGCGTGGCCGAGGCCGACGACGCGGGGCAGCAGGTAGGCGGCGCCCATGTCGCCGCCGGAGAGGCCGACGCGGGTGAAGAGGAAGGCGAAGCGCGCGGAGTGGTCGGCGACGCGGAAGTCGGCGGCGAGCGCGAGGACGGCACCGGCGCCCGCGGCGACCCCGTGCACGGCGGCGACCACCGGGAACGGGGCTTCGCGCAGGGCCCGTACGACCTGTCCCGTCATGCGGTTGAAGTCCAGCAGCCGGGCGGTGTCCATGGCCAGGGTGGCGCCGATGATCTCGTCGACGTCGCCGCCGGAGCAGAAGCCCCGGCCCGCGCCGGCGAGGACGAGGGCGCGGGTGCCGCCGGTGCGGGCCAGCTCGGCGATGAGGTCGCGGAGGTCCGCGTACGCCTCGAAGGTCAGCGCGTTGAGCTTCTCGGGGCGGTCGAGCGTGACGGTGACGACGCCGTCGTCTTCTGTGACCCGCAGGTGCTCCCACTGCTCGGTGCGGCCGGCGGATCCGGTGAACGGGCTCATCGTGCGCGGCCCCTGTCTGCAGACGGTGGCGGGCGGTGGCGGTAAGCCGAAGTTATCACTCGTACGTGACTGTCGTCACGACCACGCGATAAGGCCAGGGGCATGCGGATCCCGCCGGACGGCCCCGGGGAGCGGGCGGCCGCGGACGGGCGGGCGGGGGTGGGGCGTTCAGCCCAGGGTGGCGACCATGAGCGCCTTGATGGTGTGCATCCGGTTCTCCGCCTCGTCGAAGACGACGGAGTGCGCCGACTCGAAGACCTCGTCGGTGACCTCCAGCGACGTCAGCCCGTGCCGCGCGTGGATCTCCCGGCCGACGGCCGTGCCGAGGTCGTGGAAGGCGGGCAGGCAGTGGAGGAACTTCACGTCCGGGTTGCCGGTGGCGCGCAGCACGTCCGTCGTGACCGCGTACGGGCGCAGCGCCGCGATCCGCTCGTCCCACACCTCCTGGGGCTCGCCCATCGAGACCCAGACGTCGGTGGCGACGAAGTCGGCGCCGGCCACGCCCTCGGCGACGTCGGCGGTGAGGGTGATCCGCGCGCCGGAGGCGGCGGCGAGCCGGCGGGCCCCGGCGACGACGGCGTCGCCGGGCCAGTACGCCTCGGGCGCGACGATGCGCACGTCCATGCCGAGCAGGGCGGCGGTGACCAGGTAGGAGTTGCCCATGTTGAAGCGGGCGTCGCCGAGGTAGGCGTACGCGATCTCCCCGACCGGGCCCGGGCGGTGCTCGGACATCGTGAGCACGTCGGCGAGCATCTGCGTGGGGTGCCACTCGTCGGTCAGGCCGTTGTAGACGGGCACGCCGGCGTACGCGGCCAGCTCCTCGACGGCCGACTGGGCGGCGCCGCGGTACTGGATGGCGTCGTACATCCGCCCCAGCACCCGCGCGGTGTCCTTCACCGACTCCTTGTGGCCGAGCTGCGAGCCGGCCGGGTCCATGTACGTGGTCGACGCGCCCTGGTCCGCCGCCGCGACCTCGAACGCGGCGCGGGTGCGCGTCGAGGTCTTCTCGAAGACCAGCGCGACGTTCTTCCCGGCCAGCCGCTGCCGCTCGGTGCCGGCCCGCTTCGCCGCCTTCAGCTCGGCGGCCAGCGCCAGGAGGTGGTGCAGCTCCTCGGCGGTGTAGTCCAGCTCCTTGACGAAGGTCCGGCCGGTGAGGTCTATCGCCATGGTTCCGCGCTCCTGAGATTCCATGCGTGCGAACGCATCACTATACAGACCGGCTGGTGGGCACGGCTCGGTACCACCGTCCCGCTTCTCACGGGTACCCGCCTCGCCGCCGGTGGTGCACAGGACGCCCCATCGGCTTGCGTCAGCTTCCGTTCGCGGCCGGCCCCGACGGCTGCCGCGCCCGGTTCCGGAACTGCGCGGGCGACGAGCCGACCACGCGGCGGAACGCGGTGCTGAACGCGCTCTCGGACAGGTAGCCCGTGGCCCGGGCGAGCTCGGAGATCGACATCGTGTCCCGGGCGAGGGCGTCGCGGGCGAGGCTCATGCGCCACTGGATCAGGTACTCCAGCGGCGGGACCCCGACGTGGCTCTTGAACGCCTGGGCGAACGCGGAACGCGACATGTGGCTGATCCCGGCGAGCTCCCTGAGGGTCCAGGAGTGGGCCACGTCCGCGTGCACGGCCCGCAGCGCGGCACCGATGCCGTCGTCGTTCAGCGCGCCCAGCCAGCCGGTGGGCCGGTCCGTCTGAGCGGCGTGGGCGCGCAGCATGTGCACGAGCAGGATCTGCGCGAGGTGGTTCTGCACCAGCGGGCCGCCGGCGGCGGTGACCCCGACCTCGGTGGCCAGGAGATCGATCAGTTGCGCGAGCCGCCTGCCGTGGGGATCGGCCACGCGGACGATCACGAGCGGCGGCAGGAGATCGGTCAGGAGGGCCGCGTTCCGCTCGTCGAACCCGATGTGCCCGACGCAGAGGTAGAGGTCCTCCCCGGACTCCGGGCCGATCCGCACGAACCCGTCCTCCGCACCCGCCAGCACCGGCTCCGCGGGGCGCGGGCGTGCGTCGAGCGAGCCGGCGAGCACGTACGGCGGGGGGTTGCCCAGCATGAAGGTGTCGCCCGCCCGCAGGAGCACCGGCTCGTGCCCTTCGAGGATCAGCCAGCAGGTGCCGCGCACGAGGCCGCCGACCCGCACGTGCAGGAACGGGTCGAAGCGCAGCGCCCACTCACCCGCGGCCAGGAGGCTGGGCCCGATGACGGTACGGGGCCGGAGCAGGCCGATCGCGTCGGCCACGGGATCCCTGAACCCGAGCACCCGCGCCACCTCCCTGGACGATGCGTAAAGAAGTGCGGACTCTACATTATGGATCGCCCTCCGCCGCTCCGGCACTCTCGAACCCGGAAGGATCGGCAACGACACAGTGATGGAGACATCCACATGGGACAGCTCGAAGGCAGGACCGCGGTGGTCACCGGTGGCAGCACCGGTATCGGTCTGGCCACCGCCGTACGGCTGGCGGACGAGGGCGCGTACGTGTTCGTCACCGGGCGGCGCGAGGCCGAGCTGGAGGCCGCGGTCAAGACCGTCGGAACGGACCGGGCCACGGCGGTGGCCGGCGACATCGGCACGATGGCCGACCTGGACCGGCTCTACGACGCGGTACGGGCCAGGGGCGAGGGTCTGGACGTGCTCGTGGCGAACGCGGCGATCGGCACGTTCGTGACGCTGGAGCAGACCACCGAGGAGCACTTCGACCAGACCTTCGGGGTCAACGTCCGGGGCACGCTGTTCACCGTGCAGAAGGCGCTGCCGCTGCTCAACGACGGCGCCTCGGTCGTCCTGGTCGGCTCGACCGCCGGCGACCGCGGAGTGGAGGCGTTCGGCGCGTACGCCGCGTCGAAGGCGGCCGTCCGGTCCTTCGCGCGGACGTGGTCCAACGAGCTCAAGGGCCGCGGCATCCGGGTCAACGCGGTCTCGCCCGCATGGATCGAGACCCCCGGGGGCACCGCCGCCTTCGGCGACGAGGAGACCGCCCGGGCCGTCAAGGAGAACGTCGCCGCGACCGTGGCCAAGGGACGCATGGGCCGGCCCGACGAGGCCGCCGCGGTCGTGGCCTTCCTGGCCTCGGAGCAGAGCAGCTACGTCGTCGGCGCGAACCTCTACGTCGACGGGGGCACGAACCAGATCTGAGCGGCACCGCACGGCGGACGGCATCCGGAGCGTCCCGGTCCCGGGTGCCACGCCGCCGCCGTCCGGGCCCGTCCCGGCCCGGGCCGGGACGCACCCCGGCCCGGGCCGGGCCCCCGGGCTAGACCGGGTCGCGCTCGACGGGGCAGCTCATGCACCGCGGGCCGCCCCGGCCCCGGCCCAGTTCGCTGCCGCGGATCTCGATCACCTCGATGCCCTGCTTGCGCAGGAACGTGTTCGTGGTCGAGTTCCGCTCGTACGCCACCACCACGCCCGGCTCCACCGCCAGCACGTTGCAGCCGTCGTCCCACTGCTCCCGCTCCGCGGCGTGCACGTCCTGCGTCGCCGTCAGCACCCGGATCCCGTCCAGGCCCAGCGCGGCGGCGATGGCGTTGTGCATGTGCTCCGGCGGATGGTCGGTGACCTTCAGGTCGTCGCTGCCCGAGCCGGGCTCGATCGTGTACGAGCGCAGCATGCCCAGGCCCGCGTACTGCGTGAACGTGTCGCCGTCGATCATCGTCATCACCGTGTCGAGGTGCATGAACGCCCGCGCCTTCGGCATGTCGAGCGCGACGATCGTCCGCGCGGAGCCCGCCGCGAACAGCCCGCGCGCCAGCAGCTCCACCGCCTGCGGCGTGGTGCGCTCGCTCATCCCGATGAGCACGGCGCCGTTGCCGATGACCAGCACGTCGCCGCCCTCGATGGTCGACGGGTAGTCCTCCTGGCCGCCGGACCAGACGTGGAACTCGCCCGACTGCGGCCCCGCGAACAGCGGATGGTGCTTGTAGATCGCCTCGAAGTGGACCGTCTCGCGCTGCCGCGCCGGCCAGCGCATCGCGTTGATCGACACCCCGTCGTAGACCCAGCAGGACGTGTCCCGGGTGAACAGGTGGTTCGGCAGCGGGCCGAGGAGGAAGTCGTCCGGGTCCATCACGTGGAAGCGCACCGACGCCGGCTCGGCGAACCCCTCCAGGTACTCCCGCTTCGTCATCCCGCCGACCAGCGCCTCCACGAGCGCCGCGGAGTCCATGGACTCGAAGGTGGAGCGGAGCTTCTCGGTGGCGAGCGGCCCGTACTCCTTCTCGTCGAAGACGCGGTCGAGTACCAGCGCCCGCGCCTCGGGGAGGTCCAGGGTCTCGGCGAGCAGGTCGCCGAAGAGGTGCACCTGCACGCCGCGGTCGCGCAGCACGTCGGCGAAGCCGTCGTGCTCCTCGCGGGCCCGGCGGACCCAGAGCACGTCGTCGAAGAGGAGGGCGTCCTTGTTGCGGGGCGTGAGCCGCTTCAGCTCCATGTCCGGCCGGTGGAGTATCACGCGGCTCAGGCGACCGGCCTCGGAGTCGACGCGGAATGAGGGCGCTGGCATGGGATCAGACTGCCACGCGGGGCGACGCGGGGCAGCGGTTCGGGATCAGTGACGGCAGCGGGGCGAGGCGGGCCCGCGGTGGTGGTCGCGGGCCCGCCCGTCTTCACAGCCGCGGGTCCACCGGCTCCGACTCCAGCGCCAGCACCGCGAACACCGCCTCGTGCACCCGCCACAGCGGCTCCCCCGCCGCCAGCCGGTCCAGCGCCTCGAGCCCCAGCGCGTACTCGCGCAGCGCCAGGGAGCGCTTGTGCCCCAGGTAGCGGCTGCGCAGCCGGGTCAGGTTCTCCGGCCGGGTGTACTCCGGGCCGTAGATGATCCGCAGGTACTCCCGGCCGCGGCACTTGACGCCCGGCTGTACGAGCCGGCCCTCCCCGCTCCGCACGAGCGCCCGGAGCGGCTTGACGACCATGCCCTCGCCGCCGGCCGCCGTCATCTCCTGCCACCAGGCCACCCCCGCGGCGACCGACTCCTCGTCGCCGGTGTCGACGTACAGCCGCCCGGTGCGCTGGAGCAGGCCGGTGGCGTCCTGCGCCACCAGCCGGTCGAGCCGGGCGAGCTGCGCGTCGTGCGGCTCGCCGGCCAGGTTCCGGCCCTCGGCGGCGAGGAGCTGGAACGGGGCCAGCCGCACGCCGTCGAGGCCGTCGACCGGCCAGCAGTAGCGGCGGTACGCGGCCGAGAACGACTCGGCGTCGGCGGCCCGCTCGCGCTGGCGGCCGAGGAGCGCGGCGAGGGCGGCGCCGGGGTCGGGGTCCTCGGCGGCGCCGGGGTCGGTGCCCGCGGCCGGCGGGGCCGCGGGCGCGGTGGCCGCCAGGCGCGTCCGCGTCGCCTCCAGCGCCGCCAGCGCACCCGGGAACACCGCCCGCGACGCCGCGCCCACCGCGGCGTACTGCTGCCGCAGCAGCCCGCCGGCCTTCAGCGACCACGGCAGCAGCTCGGCGTCGAGCAGCAGCCAGTCCGTACCCAGCTCCTCCCACAGCCCGGCGCCCGTCGCCGCGTCGCGGACGCGGGCGAGCACCTGCTCGGTGCGCTCGGCGTCGGAGAAGAACGGGCGGCCCGTGCGGGTGTGCAGCGCGCCCGTCACGCCCGAGCCCTGCGGCAGGCCGAAGCGCTTCTCCGCCACGCCCGCGTCCCGGCACACCAGCGCCACGGCGCGCGAGCCCATGTGCTTCTCCTCGCATACCACCTGAGCCACGCCGTCCGCGCGGTACGCCGCGAACGCCTCCGCCGGGTGCTCCAGATGCCCCTCCTCGGCGGAGGTGGCGGTCGGCGCCATCGTCGGCGGCAGGTAGAGCAGCAGCCGCGGGTCGACCGCGAAGCGGCTCATGACCTCCAGGGCCGCCGCCGCGTTCTCCTCCCGTACGGCGACGCGGCCGTGCTGGGCGGTCTCCACGACGCGGCGGCCGTGCACGTCGGCGAGGTCCAGCGGGCGGTCGCCGGCCGTACCCGCCTGTGCGGCGTCCGTACCGGCGGCGCCGGCGGCGAGGGGCCTGACCGGCTCGTACCAGACGCGCTCGGCCGGGACGTCGACCAGCTCGCGCTCCGGCCAGCGCAGCGCGGTCAGCTTGCCGCCGAAGACGCAGCCGGTGTCGAGGCAGAGGGTGTTGTTGAGCCACGACGCCTCCGGCGTCGGGGTGTGGCCGTAGACGACGGCGGCGCGGCCGCGGTACTCCTCGGCCCACGGGTAGCGCACCGGCAGCCCGTACTCGTCCGTCTCGCCCGTCGTGTCCCCGTACAGCGCGAAGGAGCGCACCCGTCCGGAGGTCCGGCCGTGGTACTTCTCCGGCAGGCCGGCGTGGCTGACGACGAGCCGGCCGCCGTCGAGGACGTAGTGGCTGACGAGCCCGTCGACGAACGTCCGCACCCGGTCCCGGAACCCGGGCTCCGCCGCCTCCGCGCGCTCCAACTGCTCGACGGTCTCGGCGAGGCCGTGCGTCAGCTTGACGTTGCGGCCGTGCAGGAGGCGGCCCAGCTTGTTCTCGTGGTTGCCCGGCACGCACAGCGCGCTGCCCGCGGCGACCATGCCCATGACGCGGCGCAGCACACCGGGGCTGTCGGGACCGCGGTCGACGAGGTCGCCGACGAAGACCGCCGTGCGGCCCGCTGGGTGCACCCCGTCCTCGTACCCGAGGCTCGTCAGCAGCGTCTCCAGCTCGCTCGCGCAGCCGTGCACGTCGCCGATGAGGTCGAACGGGCCCGTGAGGTGCGCCAGATCGTTGTAGCGCCGCTCCAGCACGACCCGGGCGGCGTCGATCTCGTCGGTGCCGCGCAGGTGGTGCACGGCGCGGAAGCCCTCGCGCTGCAGCCCGCGCAGGCCGCGGCGCAGCTCGCGGCGCTGCCGCGGGATGACGTGGGCGCCCATGCCGGCGCGGTCGGGGCGGGCGGCGTTGCGCTCGCGGCAGACGCTCTCGGGGACGTCGAGGACGACCGCGACGGGCAGCACGTCGTGCTCGCGGGCGAGCCGGACGAGCCGGCGGCGGGCCTCGGGCTGGACGCTGGTGGCGTCGACGACCGTGAGCCGGCCCGCGGCGAGGCGCTTGCCGGCGATGTAGTGCAGGACCTCGAAGGCGTCGCCGGAGGCGGACTGGTCGTTCTCGTCGTCGGCGACGAGGCCGCGGCAGAAATCGGAGGAGAGCACCTCGGTGGGCTTGAAGTGGCGGCGGGCGAAGGTGGACTTGCCCGATCCCGTGGTGCCGATGAGGACGACGAGGGAGAGGTCGGGGACGCCGAGGCGGCGGGGGGCGGTGCCGGGTGCCGGGGTGGTGTCGCTCATGACGCCTCCTTCGGGGTGTGGGCGGGGCCGGCCGTTGCGGTCGTGGTGCCGGTGGTCGTTCCGGTGCCGGCGCTGGGGCTGGTGGCGGTCCTGGTGAAGACCGCGAGCTGGGTCGGCGGGCCGACCTCCGGGTCGTCAGGGCCCACCCCCTCGTACGCCACCGCGTAGCCGAACCGCGCCGCCACCGGCTCGGCCCAGGCGCGGAACTCCGCCCGGGTCCACTCGAAGCGGTGGTCCGCGTGCCGGACGTGGCCTGCGGGCAGGGACTCCCAGCGCACGTTGTACTCGGAGTTGGGCGTCGTCACGACCACCGTTCCGGGGCGCGCGGAGCCGAAGACGGCGTACTCCAGGGCGGGCAGCCGCGGCGGGTCGACGTGCTCGACGACCTCGCTCAGCACGGCGGCGTCGTAGCCCGCGAGCCTGCGGTCGGTGTACGTGAGCGCGCTCTGCAGCAGCGACACGCGCGCGGCCTGCCGCTCGCCCATGCGCTCCAGCCGCAGCCGGCGGGAGGCGGCGGCGAGGGCGCGTACGGACACGTCGACGCCGACGATCTCGGTGAACCGCGGGTCGTTCAGCAGCTCCTTCACCAACTGGCCCTGGCCGCAGCCGAGGTCGAGCACCCGGGCCGCGCCGGCGGCGCGCAGCGCCTCGGCGATGGCGGCGCGGCGCTGCACCGCGAGCGGCACCGGCTTCTCCTCGGTGTCGGTCGCCTCGTCGACGGCGTTGTCCAGCTCCTCCGGCTCGGCGTCGTCGGACTCGGCGAGGCGGGCCAGCTCCAGCCGCTCCAGCGCCTCGCGGGCGAGCGACCAGCGGCGGGAGAGGTACCGGCCGGTGATGAGGCGCTGCTCGGGGTGGTCCTCCAGCCAGCCCTCACCGGCGCGCAGCAGCTTGTCGACCTCGTCGGGCGCGACGCCGTAGTGCTTGGCGTCGTCGAGCACCGGCAGCAGGACGTACAGGTGGCGCAGGGCGTCGGCGAGCCGCACCTCGCCGTCGAGGACCAGGGAGACGTACCGCGAGTCGCCCCACTCGGGGAACTCGGGGTCCAGCGGCACGGCGTCGGCGGTGACCTGCCAGCCCATGGGCGCGAAGAGCCGGGTGACGAGCCCGGGGCCGCCGCGGGCGGGGACGGCGGGGACCTCGACGCGCAAGGGGAGGGGCCGGGCGGCGCGCTCGGGGTGGGTGCGGCTGGTGCCGGTCATGGCGGTGCGGAAGACGCGGCTGAGCGCGACGGCGAGGAGGGAGGACGCGGCGTAGGGCCGGTCGTTGACGTACTGCGCGAGGGCGGAGTCGGGGCTCTTGCCCTTGCCGCCCCTGCCTTTGCCCTTCGCGGCGCGCACGAGGCCGACGGGGTCCACTTCGAGGAGCAGCGCGGCGGTGCAGCGGGCGGGGGTCGCCTCGGGGTAGAAGACGTGGGCCGTGCCGCGCGAGGTGGCGAACTCCTGCGCCTTGCCGGGGTGCTTGTGCAGGAGGAAGCCGAGGTCGGTGGCGGGCGCGGCGTCGGTGCCGGTCGCGGTGATGGTCAGGAACACGTGGACGAGTATTTCGCGCGGGGTGGGACGGGGGCCATCGGGTTTCGGCGGGGCAGGGGCGCGGGAGCGGTGCTCGCGTCCGAGAGCGGTGCTCTGGGTGCGGCGTGCTGTTCACGTCGGGAAGCGGTGCTCTCGGCGGGGAGCGGTGCTCTCGGCGCGGGTCGTCGCTCTCGGGCGAGAGCGGTGCTCTCCGAGGCGTCGGGCGCTCACGGCGCAGAGCGGTGCTCACGTGCGAGAGCGGTGCTCACCGCGCGTGCGGTGCTCACCGGGCCGTGCCGCTCCCGTGCAGTTCCGCCGCCAGGGTGGCGATCGCCCGCGGGCCCACCCGGCAGCAGCCGCCCAGGGCGGCGGCCCCCGCCCGGCGCCAACTCGCCGCGGCCGGGGCGTCGAAGGAGCCGGGGCCGCGCCAGGCGCGGGTTTCGGCGTTCCAGGTCTCGCCGCTGTTGGGGTACGCCAGCACCGGCTTGCCCGTGACGCGCGCCGCCGTCTCCACCGCGTACGCGACGTCCCCCGGCGCGCAGCAGTTGACGCCCACCGCCGCCACCCCCTCGTCGTCCGCGACGACCGCGAAGGCGTCCGCCAGCGGCTCGCCCGCCCGGGTCGCCCCGCCCGCCACCGTGTACGTCAGCCACACCGGCACGCCGAGGCCCGCCGCCGCCCGCAGCAGCGCCGTCGCCTCCGTCACGCCCGGGACCGTCTCCAACGCCAGCACGTCCGGCTCAGCCGCCGCCAGCACCTCCAGCCGGGGCCGGTGGAAGCGCTCCAACTCCGCGACACCCACCCCGTCCCCGTACCGGCCGTGGTACTCCGAGCCGTCCGCCAGCATCGCCCCGTACGGGCCCGCGGACGCCGCCACCCACACCGGCCGCGGCGCCGCGTCCGCCACCCGCCGGGCCAGCGCCACGCTGCCCGTCAGCAGCCGGGCCGCCTCCGCCCGCCCGACACCGCGGCGCGCGAAGCCCTCGAACGTCGCCTGGTAGCTCGCCGTCAGCAGCACGTCCGCCCCGGCCCGTACGTACGCGGCGTGCGCGGCCTCGATCTGCGCCGGGTCCTCGGCGAGCACCCGGGCCGACCACAGCGCGTCGCGAAGGTCGCAGCCCTGCGCTTCGAGCTGGTTCGACAGGCCCCCGTCGAGCACCAGCGGCGGGCCGCCGGCCGCGGCCCGCCCGACCGCCTCCGGGAACGACGAGACGGGCCTCAACGCCCCTCCCCCGGCTCCCGATCCTGCGGCGCCGGGAACCGATTCTCGTTGCGCTCGATCTTCGCCGCCAGCGCCGCCAGCGGGTCCACCCCCACCGCCGAGCAGAACTGCAGCAGGTACGACAGCACGTCCGCGACCTCGTCCGTCACCCGGTGCGCCGCCTCCGGGTCCGCCATGATCCGCGCGGACTCCTCGGGCGTCAGCCACTGGAAGATCTCCACCAGCTCCGCGGCCTCCACGCTCAGCGCGGCGGCGAGGTTCTTCGGGGTGTGGTACTGCTCCCAGTCCCGCGCCGCGGCGAACGCCGCGAGCCGCTTCTGCAGTGCCTGCACGTCGTCGCTCATGCGCCCTGTCTACCACCCGGACCGACGGCGAAGCCGCCCGCCGGTGGCCTCTTGCCGGGCGTTAACTTAACGACGTACAGTCAGATTGACGATGTTCCGGATCGGCCTGGGGGTTCGCGTGGAGTCCGACGGTTCCGCACACGGGGGCGGGCGCAGCACCGCTACGGGCCGGGGCGTCTGGCTGCGGAAATGGCCCGAAGGTCCCAGCCGGGCCTCCCCGCTGTCGCAGGCGCGCATCGCCGGGGCCGCCGTGGCGCTGCTGGACGAGGGCGGCCCCGACCGGCTGACCATGCGCGGGCTCGCCCAGCGCCTCCAGGTCAGCGCAACCGCGCTGTACTGGCATGTGACGTCCAGGGAGGACGTCCTGGATCTGGCCTTCGACCACGTCTTCGCACAGGTACGCATCCCGGAACCCGGCCCGGAGTGGACCCTGGACGTCGAACGCCTGGTGGTGGGCTGGCACGCGGCGATGCTGCGGCACCCGTGGTCGCCCGCCCTCGTGGGCAGGCCGATGCTGGGCCCGAACGTCCTCGCGCGCACCGAGTCCCTCCAGTCCGCACTCGTCCGCGGCGGCCTGACCGGCCGCACCCTCGCCCTGGCCACTCACCTGCTCGCGAACTACGCGATCGGCGCAGCCCTGGTGGAAGCCACCTGGCAGCGCGGACAGGACCCGGCCGTTCGCGCCGAGGCGCAAGCCCACCTGGCCGCCCGCACCGACCTGTACCCGACGCTCAACGAGCACGGCCACCTCGACGACCGGTGGCCCGACGAAGAACTCTTCGCCGCCGGCGTCCACACGATCCTGGGAGCGGTGACCCATGACGCTGCTGCGCGTCGAACTCGACGCCGACCGTGACCGCGCCCGGCGCTTCGACGAACGCGTCAGGCGCGGCGAGCCGTTCCCGAAGGAGCGGCAACTCGTCATCGACGAGGCGTGGGCGCGCGGATTCACGCCCACCGGCAAGGTGACGTACCGGGGCATCGGCCAGGGACAGCCGCCCACGCTCAAGTTCGACGCGGAGGTCGACGTCTCGACGTGAGGGAGGACGGCGCCGCGGGCACGGTGCGGGACGGCGGCGCCGGCCGCCGTCCCGCACGGCCGTGACCGTCAGATCCCGAGTTGCCGCTGTACGGCCTGGGCGTCGATCAGGTAGTTCATCTCGTAGAAGCGTCCGTCACGGACCTTGTGGAAGGCGTACTCGGCGTACTCGATCGTTTCGCCGGTCGGGGCGACGCCGAACCACTCCTTCGCGGGCGTGCCCTTGTTGAACAGGCGGGCCGCGACGCGGTCACCGTCGATGGCTACGTCCTTCACCCGCCAGGTGAAGTCCGGCACCGCGTCGCCGTGCCCCTTCAGCTCCGCGATGACGTCGTCCCGCGTGACCGGCCGGCCGTTCTCGGTGAGCTCGTCATGGATGAACTCGGTCATCCGGTCGAACTCATGGGCGTTGAGCGCCTGGATGTAACGCTCGAAGACTTCGCGTACTTCCTTCTCGGACATGCTGACCTCTCTGCCGCCCCGACCCCCGGGGCCGTCGTGGATAGGAACCGGGAGCACGCAACTTCTATTCCACCCGGTACAGAAATGCGCGCCCGCCCGGGAGTACGCTGCACGCATGGCTGGTTCGCGCCGCGCCGTCATGGGTCGGCCTCGGGAGTTCGACATCGACGAGGCGCTTGAGCGCGCCATGCTCCTCTTCTGGGAACGGGGCTACGAGGGGGTCAGCCTCACCGCTCTGACCACGGCCCTGGGCATCACGAAGCCAAGCCTGTACGCGGCCTTCGGGGACAAGAGGGAACTGTTCCGCAAAGCCCTGGAGCGCTACACCGAGGGCCCGGCCGACTACGGGACGCGCGCCCTGGCGGAGCCGACCGCGCGCGGCGTGGCCGAGGCGATTCTCCGCGGAGCAGTCAGGACCACCACGCGTCCCGGAGGCCCCGCGGGCTGCCTGGGCGTGCAGGGCGCGCTGGCGTCGAGCGAGGCGGGCCGCCCCGCGCACGACATGCTGGTCGAGTGGCGGAACGACTCGGGCCTGCGCCTTGAGGAGCGCTTCCAGCGGGCCGTCGACGAGGGCGACCTTCCGCGCGACGCCGACCCCCGACGACTCGCCCGGTATGTCATGACCGTGACGTTCGGCATCGCCGTCCAGGCCGCCGGCGGCCTCGGCCACGACGAACTCCAGGACATCGCCGACATGGCAATGGAACGGTGGCCGCGGTAGCGGGCGGACGAAGCCTTCAGTACACCCAGCGCCGGAAGCCCGACTCCGCGTTGACCGTGTTGCCCGTGATCGTCGCCGCGTCGTCGCCCAGGAGCAGCGCCACCACCGCCGCCGCCTCGTCCGGCGTGTTCCACGTGCCGCGGGGTAGCGCCCGGCCGACCTCGGCGGCCAGTTCGTCCGTCGCCCAACCGGTGTCCGTGGGGCCGGGGTTGACGCAGTTCACGGTGATGCCGCGGTCGACGAGGGCGTCCGAGAGCGTCAGCGTCAACTGCTGGAGCGCTCCCTTCGTCGCGGCGTACGGGATCTCCTGGCTCATCGGTGCCAGATGCTGGCCGGAGGTGAAGAGCACGACCCGGCCGCCGCCCCGCTCCTTCCCCGCCGCCGCGTCGTACTGCGCCGCGTACGCCTGCACCAGCAGCAGCGTGGCCCGGACGTTCACCGCCCAGCACAGGTCCAGTTCGGCGGCCGTCAGCCCGTCGAGGTCGTACGTGGAGCTGCGGGCGTGGTTGACGACGAGCGTGTCGACCATCCCGTACCGCTCCCCCGCCGCGGCCAGCAGCGCGGCGGGGGCGTCGGCTTCCGCGAGGTCGGCGTGGGCGTAGGCGAGCCGGTCGCCCTCGCCGCCGAGGGCGGCGGTGACGGCCGCGGTGCCGCCGCGGTCGGCGCCCCAGGGCATCTCGTCGTCGTGCGGCGTCCAGCCGTGCGCGAAGACGCGCGTGCCGTCGGCCAGCAGCCGGCGGGCGATGGCGAAGCCGATTCCCTGCTCGCGGCTCACGCCGGTGACCAGTGCGGTCCGGCCCTGGAGGGGCATGTGCACTCCGTTTCGCTGCGTTCGTGGGGGCGCCTCACCGGAATCGGCGGCTCCCCATGATCGGGCACACCCCCGCCCGCCCCGCAACGCCTTTTCCCACGACCTGACGACTGACAGATTCCGTCATCTGACATCCGTCAGCCGTCCGCCGTCATTCCTCCGTCATCCCTCTGCCTTCGGGCCCTCCCGCCCCTGCCCCGGCTGCTCCCGCCGCTGCGGCAGCGGCACCGCCGTGGCGCACTCCGCCTCCGCCAGCGACGGGTCGCCGACCGAGCCCAGCACCCGGATGTGGCCGCGCGCGCCCATCCGCCCGGACAGCGCCACGAGTTCCCGCGCCTGCCGTGCGTCCAGGCTCCGGTCGAGCCCGTCCGCCATGACCGTCAGGACCTGGCGGGCCGGCAGCACCTCCGAGGCCGGGTCGACCGCCAGCACCCCGGGGCCGGTGAGCAGGACCAGCGCCAGCGCGAGGTAGCGCAACTCGCCGTCGCCCAGGGTCTCGACCGGGGTGCTGCGCCGGCCCGGTTCGCGCAGCAGGACGGCGCGGACCAGCCCGTCCCCGTACTCCTCCGTCGTCAGGTCGTGGACCGGGCCCGCGCAGCCGCCGCGCACGGCGTCCACGAGGGCGGCGTGCCGCAGGCCGCACTCGTCGCGTACGCGGCGCAGGACGGCGGGGAGGTTGCGGCTGTCGGGGGTGAGTTGCTCGCCGCCGATCGGTACGGCCGTGGCGGCGCGCATCAGGGCGGGGTGCGGGTCGCAGGGGTAGACGGAGCGGAGGGCGAGGACGGCTTGTTCGGCGGCGGCGAGCACGAGTTGTTCGCCGTCGGTGCGGCCGCCGATGCGGAGCGGTAAGAGGGCGGTGCCGAGCCGGTCGTCGGGGAGCGGGGCGCGGGTGACGGGGGCGGGTCCTGCGGTGTGCCAGGAGGCTTGGACGCGGTCGCGGCGGGGGTCGCGGAGTGCGGTGGCGAGCAGGGTGTGTCCGGCGCCGGTGAGGCGTTCGCCGACGATGCGGAGTTCGGGTTCCGCCTGGACGGCGACGTCGAGCCGGATGTCGCCGAGGGGGCCGCGGACGGTGCAGCCGAGGCGGACGCCGCGGCGGCCGGCGGCATCGGGTTTGGCCCGCTGCGGTACGCAGGCGGCGGCGCCTCCGGACACCGGGGCGAACGCCTCTTCCAGGGTGGCGCCCGCGCCGAGTCTGGCCAGGACGCCGCAGGCTTCCAGGGCCGCGGTCTTGCCGCTGCCGCTGCCGCCGGTGAGCAGGGTGACGGGGCCGAGGCCGAGCCGGGTGCCGCGGTGCGATTTGAAGGCGGAGACGCGGAGTTCGCGGAGGACGGCGCGGTCGGTGTGGGGGTGGCGGCCGGTGTGGGCGGTGCGCAGGGTGGTGTCCGGGGGCGGGTCGTGCAGGAGGTCTCGGGGGGCGCGGGGAGGGTGCCCGGTGGGGGAGGTCATGTTCCCGGACGCTATTGAGCGGGCCGTGAGCGGAACCGTTCCGGCAGCGGCACCTTCGCCCGAACGGGCGAGCCCTCGCGGATCCGTGGGGGCTCGCCCGTTCGGGCGCGGTAAGGGCGCTGTGCCGGCGGTGGCCGGGCGGGCGCCCCGGTCAGTGGCCGGCGACCGGTTCGACTTCCGTGCCGAGGGGGGCGAGGAGGAAGACGTTGCGGTCGACGCGGTGCATGCTGCTCTGGATGCCGAAGGTGACGCCGCTGGCGAAGTCGAGGATGCGTTTGGCCACGTCGATCTCGGCGCCGGTGAGGTCGAGCAGGACGGGGACTTGCGCTATCAGGTATTCGGCGACGCGCCTGGCGTCGGCGAAGACCTGGCAGCGGATGACGACGAACTGCCGCTGGTCGGCGTCGGCTTCGGGGTCGTCGAGGGCTTGGTGCCCGGTCCAGGAGGGCCATTCGTTGCCGCGCAGGGGGACGACTTCGGCGAGCCCCTGCCACTGCTCGTCGGTGACGTCATGTCCGGTCAACGTGCCTCCTCTGCAGTTCCGCGTGCTCCCGGTGCGGCCATCGGGCGATTCTATCGATGGGCCGAACAGGTGACCGCGCAGGGACACACGGGAATCCGGGTTTTTACGTCCGGGGCGACCCCAAGGTTCCGCTCGGTCCGGCTTAAGCAAATCCGAGGATTGACTTGGGTGTTGGGCGCGGCGGACGATCGGGCGGGATCCCCAGGCGGCAACCCGGCCGGGTCCGTGCGCCGTGCGGCCGACGGCGTGCGTGGTGCGGCCGGGTGCCGACCGGCTCGGCGCCCTGGGGGCGCCGGGCGGCGTGCCGCGCGTCGGTGGCGGCGGTGGTGCGCGTCGGTGGCGGCGGTGGTGCGCGTCGGTGGCGGCGGTGGTGCGCGTCAGTCGCGGCGGTACTGGGCCGGGGAGTTCTTCGTCGCCTGGTCCTCGTAGCTGCCGGTCCTGCCGCGGTCGACGTGGAAGGTGGTGAGCGTGGTGACGGGCGAGTCCGGGTCGCGGCGGTCGCCGATGACGCGCATGTGGGCGCTGAAGCGTTCGGGGGTGACGTCGTAGACGTCGTAGCCGTAGCGGTTGCCTTCGAAGTACTTGAGGTGCGGGTTGGCGGCGCCCATGACGGGTCCGTTGGCCTGGTTCCAGTCCGGTGAGTAGGCGCCGGAGGTGACGGAGTGGGCGGTGAACTCGGTGCCGATCAGGGGTGATTCGGGGTTGTCGTAGTCGGTGCGGATGTCGTCGACGAAGGCGGAGTGCCAGTCGCCGGTGACGACGACGAGGTCTTCGAGTCCTGCGGCATGGACGTGCTGGAGGACTTCCTTGCGTTCGGCGAGGAAGCCGTCCCACTGGTCGGTGAACATGTACGGGCCGCCGGGTGCGCCGCGGAGCTGGCTGAGCATGATCGAGTTGGCCCAGACGTGCCAGGTGTCGGGGGCGTTGTCGATGTGGTGCTTGAGCCAGTTCTTCTGTTCCGTGCCGAGGATGGTGCCGTCGGGGAGGTTCTGCGCGGAGCGGTGGGAGCGCAGGTCGAGGATGGCGAGCTGGACGAGTCCGCCCCAGGTGCGGGTGCGGTGGATCTCGGGGTCGGGGAGGGCGGAGTCGCCGAAGGAGTCGCGGTGCGGCATGTGTTCGTACCACGCCTGGTAGGCGGCGGCGCGGCGGCGTACGAAGGGGGCGCTGCCGCCGCTGCCGCTGTAGTCGTTGACGACTTCGTGGTCGTCCCAGGTGAGGAACCAGGGGTGGGCGGCGTGGGCGGCGCGGAGTGCGGGGTCGCCTTTGTAGAGGGCGTGGCGTTTGCGGTAGTCGGCGAGGGTGAGGATTTCGGGTCCGTCGTGGTCGCGGACGTGGTCTTCGGGTATGCCGCCGACTTGGCCGTGTTCGTAGATGTAGTCGCCGAGGTGGATGACGAAGTCGACGTTCTCGGCGGCGATGCCGCGGTGGGCGGCGTAGTAGCCGTCGTGGAACGCCTGGCAGTTGGCGGCGGCGAAGCGGACGCGGCCGACGGTGCCGGCGGGGGCGGTGCGGGTGCGGCCGGTGCGGCTGGTGCGGCCGAGGGCGCTGAAGGCGTAGTGGTAGGTGCGGCCGGGGGTGAGGCCGGTGACGGGGATGTGGACGCTGTGGCCGAGGGTGGCGGAGGCGGGTGCGGTGCCGGTGGCGACGGCGCGGCGCAGTTCGGGGTCTTCTGCGAGTGTCCAGCGGACGTCGACGATGTCGGGGAGGTCTTGTTCGGCGGCGAGGGGTTCGGGGGCGAGGCGGGTCCAGAGGAGGACGGAGTCGGGTTGGGGGTCGCCGGAGGCGACGCCGAGGGTGAAGGGTGCGGTGTCGTATCGGGCGCCGAGTGTTTCGGCGGCGGCGCGGGCCTGGGCGGGGCTGAGTCCTGCGGTGAGGGGCCAGGCGGCGCCGAGGGTGCCGGCGGCGGCCGCGGTTTTGAGGAGGGTGCGGCGGTCGAGGGTCACGGGCGGCCTCCTCGGCGGGTGGCGGTGAGGGTGAGGGTGAGGGCGTCGGCGTAGCCGTCGTTGGCGGTGCCGCCGGCGCGGGTGAGGGTGAGCAGGAGGCGGGCGGTGCGGGTGCCGGGGGGTACGGGGGCGGTGGCGGTGCGTTCGAGGAGGGCGGTGCGGCCGGCGCGTTCTTCTGCGGTGACGGGGCCGAGGACGCTGAGGGCGAGGGGGGTGCCCTGGGGGTCGCGGAGTTCGACGGAGAGCCGGGCGCCGTCCTGTTGGTCGGCGTAGCCGCCGAGCCAGGCGGTGAGGGTGTAGTGGACGCGTCCTGCGTCGATGGCTTGGTGTCCGGTGGCGCCTTTGCGGGGGAGGTCGATGTCCTGGAGGAGTGTGGTGCGGGGGCTGTTGCCGCCGGTGAAGAAGCGGGTGCCGCGGGTGGTGGGGCCGGGGTCGCCGGGGGTGGGGTAGCCGCCGCCGAGGTCGTAGGGGACGAGGGCGGGGGCGCCTTGGGTGAGGCGCCAGCCGTGGACGGTGGTGACGGGGTCGGCGGTGCCTCCGGGTCCGGTTTCTGCGTCGCCGTTGACGACGAGGTTCACGCCTGCCTCCCTGGTGGTCGGGGTGGGGGTGCTGGGGGTGTGGGGCGCAGGTATCACAGCAGCGGTGGGTGAACCTGCGGGGGACGTGCGGCGAATGGTGCCGGGCGCGGGTGGGGCACGGGTGGTGCGGGTCAGCCGTCGAGGAGGTGGCGGCCGCGGGCGGTGAGGCGGTGGACGACGTGGGGTCCGGTGCGTTCGCTTTCTGCGAGTCCTGCGCGGCGCAGGACGGTGAGGTGGCCGCTGACGGAGGAGGCGGGCATGCCTAGGCGGGCGGCGATGCCGCCGGTGGTGGCGGGGGCGGGGGTGGGGGTGAGGGCGGCGAGGACGCGGGCGCGGCTGGTGCCGAGGAGGGCGGCGAGTGCGGTGTGGCGGTGGGTGGCGGGGCCGTTGGTGGGGGGTGGGGCGGGGTGGCGGCGTACGGGGTGGACGACGACGGGTGGGAGTCCGGGGTCGGCGAGGGCGATGGGGGTGGTGTGGCAGAAGTAGGAGGGGATGAGGCGGAGTCCGCGGCCGTGCAGGTGGAGGGTGGAGTCGACGGGGTAGGGGGCGGTGAGGACGGGGTCGGTCCAGGTGAAGGGGTCGAGGGTGGCGAGGACGGCGGGCAGGCCGGCTTCGAGGGCTTCGAGTTGGCGGGCGCGGTCGGCGGCGACGGTGGCTTCTATTTCGCTCCAGTCGGGGGCGACGAGGTGGTGGTGGAGGTGGTGTAGGGCGTCGGCGAGGTCGGCGAGTACGGTGCGGTCGCCTGCGGCGAGGCGGCGGGTCCAGGGGGCAGGGGGCGGTGCCGGGCGGCGAGGCGGATTTCGCGGGCGAGGCGGGTGGCGGGGGTGGCGCGCAGGGTGCGCAGGGCGGCGGTGATGCCGTCTTCGGATTCGGCGGGGGTGAGGAAGTCGGGGAAGTAGCGGGCGTCGGCGGGTGCGATGCCGTTGACGAACCGGCAGGTGCGGCGCAGGTCGTGTTGTCGGAGGCGGTGGCGGGCGCGGCGGTGCCAGGGGCGCAGTCTGGCGGGGAGGCGGGGTGCGGGGGTGTAGGCGACGTGCAGCCCGAGGATCGCCTCCCAGATGGGGTCGGCGGTGCGGGCGAGCTGGACGTGGCGGAAGTCCCGGTCATTGAAGTGGACATGAAGCTTTCCGGCCATACCCGAGGGTAACCACCCGCGGCCTGCGCTGTCTCCGGCGCGACCGCTCCCGTTCCGGCCGCGGTGGACTCGGGTTTTCGACGGTGGCGGAAAACCCGTGCGGCGCGGGGGTCCGGGGGGGCCTACGATGCGTCGCCGCACGGCCAGCACCTTCGCGAACCCCCATGAACACGGGAAGGAGCCAGATGCGGCGCACACCAACACGGAGCCGGTGGCGCAGGGTTGCGCTGACCGGCGCGATCTGCGCGGCCGCCGTCGCGCACCCGGCGTATGCCGGGGCGGCCGGCGGCACGGCGGGGGCCGGCGGCCCCGCGCCGCCCGCCGCCTGGCGGGCGGACCTCGCGGACGTCGGCGCGGACGACGTCAACGTCCGGTACGTACAGGGGGATCTGCGGCTGCGTTCGCGGACGACCGCACCCGCGTCCCTGGAGTCGGTCCCCGGCGAGGGCAGCCAGGTCCTCGCCCCGGAGCGGCTCGACCGTCCCGTCAACCGGGTACGGGCCGAGCTGGACGCCCGCCTCCCGGCGGGCGCCGGGGTCGCGGTCGACGTCCGCGGCCGGGCGCCGGACGGCGGCTGGACGGAGTGGCTGCCGGCGGGCGCGGATGCGGCCCGGGCGGCGCAACTGCCGTTCGCGGTCACCGAGGTGCAGGCCCGGCTGACGCTGCGGGCCGCCGGCACCGGCGCCGCGCCGTCGGTCCAGGGGCTGCGGCTACGGGCCGACACCGACGCGGCGCCGCGCGCCCGCGCCGCCGCGGCCCCGCTGACGTACCGGCTGTTCGCCACCCGCGAGGGACTGGTGGGCGGCACGACGGCCAACGGCCATGTCATCGTGCCCAACGACCACTTCGTGGCCCTGCCGTCGCGGCGCGGGCTGTCGCCGAAGGGCAGCGCCGAGTACTCGGTGCAGGTCTGCGGCCCGGCGCGGTGCGAGACGGCGCCGGTGTGGGACGTGGGCCCGTGGAACACCAAGGACGACTACTGGAGCCCGCCGTCGGTGCGCGAGTCGTGGCGGGACCTGCCGCAGGGCATGCCGGAGGCGCAGGCGGCGTACCAGAACGGCTACAACGGCGGGCGTGACGAGTTCGGCCGCCGGGTCGCGAACCCGGCGGGCATCGACCTCGCCGACGGCACGTTCTACAACGTCGGCCTGAACGACAACGGCTGGGTCGACGTGACGTTCCTGTGGACCGGCGACCAGACCGGCAAGCGGTTCCCCACCTGGGGCACCGACGTGCGGGTCCGCCAGGCGTCCACCACCTCCTCCGCGGTGCTGACCACGCTGCCCGGGCCTACGCAGGTGCGGGTGGAGTGCCAGGAGCGCGGCGAGCGGATCACGTACGACGGGCACACCAACGACGCCTGGGCCTATCTGCCCGACTACGGCGGCTACATCTCCAACATCTTCATCGACGTCGCCGACGCCTGGCTGCCGGGCGTCCCCGAGTGCTGAACGCGCCATCCCCCGCACCTTTCACCCCCACCGAAGGAGGCGACCCGATGCCTCGCAGACCCCACTCCTCCCCCGTTTCCGCCCGCCCGCGGGCGCGGCGGGCCGCGGCGGTCGTCGTCGCGGCGCTGCTGACGCTGCTGGGACTGACCGCGGCGGCGCCGGCGCAGGCCGACCCGGGCCCCAGGCTGGCGCCGAACTTCAAGGCGCCGTTCCCCTGCGGCCAGCAGTGGACGTACAGCCATCACAGCGCCGAGGTGCGCCGCGCGCTGGACTTCATCCGCTCCGACGGCGGCGGCACGGCGGGCACGCCGACCGTCGCCTCCGCGGCGGGCACCGCCACCCGGCACTACCAGGCGGGCGGCGCGGGCAACTACATCGTCATCGACCACGGCGGCGGCTGGAAGACGTACTACTTCCACCTCGCGTCGTTCTCCGTCGCCAACGGCGCCTCGGTCGGCCAGGGCCAGCAGATCGGCGTCACGGGCAGCACCGGCAACTCCTCGGGCGCCCACATCCACTACGAGCAGCTCCTCAACGGCGTCGGCCAGGACATCCGCATCAACGGCTCCGCGCTGCCGTATCCCGGCTCGTACGGCCAGTACCACCTGCGCAGCGACAACTGCGGCAACACCAACTTCTCCACCTGGGGCACCGGTGTGCGCGTCCGCGCGGACGCGCGCCTCAGCGCCGCGGTGGTGACGACCCTTTCCGGTCCGACGCGCGTCTTCGTCGAGTGCCAGAAGAAGGGCGACGTGGTCAACGCCGAGGGCTACACGAACGAATGGTGGAGCCGCCTGCGTGACCAGCGCGGCTTCATCTCCAACATCTACATCGACCATCCGGCCGCGCAGCTACCGGGCGTGCCGCTCTGCTGAACCCCCTCGGACCCGCAGGGGCCGGCGTCCCGCGCCGGACCCTGCGCCGGGTCCGGCTCCGGGTCCGGCCCCGGCACGCGCGGCGCAGGGGGGCCGCGACCGGGGAGTGGACCCGGGCGCGGGCAGCCGCTACCGGCGGGCGGCGCGCGCGTAGCGGGAGGCGAGCGCGTGGTACGCCTCCTTGGGCTCCCAGTGCCAGGGCGACTCCGGGTCGCCGGGGGTGTCCTGGATCGGCTTGACGATGGCGTAGCTGACGGTGTCGAGGTCGTGCACCGGGTCGTCCGGCCAGTGCCAGGATCCGGGGGTGAGGAACTCGAAGGCGTGCGCCGAGTGCAGCCCCATCGACTCGATGACGTCGTAGACGTCGGTGAGGTACGCGGCCTGGGTGCGCTCGCTGCGCACCAGCGGCTCGGTCAGCTCGGGCGGCGTCTTGTCGAAGTCGACCTTGGCCCATCCCATGCCGCCGTCCGCGGGGGCGCCTTCGTAGGTGCAGCAGCCGAACTCGGAGATCGACAGCGGCTTGCCGAAGCGCAGGTAGGCGCGCAGGTCGCGGCGGTAGCCGGCGGGGCGCGGGTGGTAGCCGTAGTAGTCGATGCCGACGATGTCGAAGAGGTTCCAGTCGACCTCGTCGTCCTGGGCGGCGGCGTAGCTGAGTCCGCCGCCGAAGACGGACCGGCCGACGGCGGCGGCGCGGGCGGTGAACTCGTCCAGCTTGCGCTGCATCTCGACGGGGTCGAAGGTGCCGTTCTGGATGTTCTCGATCCGCTCGAAGACGTTCGCGCCGGGAACGATCCCCGGCACGAAGAGCCAGAACTCGCACCCGACGCTCAGCTCCACCCCGGCGCCCTGGCGGCGCAACCCCTCGGCGTGCCGGCCGACTTCGGCGAGGTGGTCGAGGATCTCGCGCGGGGGACGGTCGCCGAGGGTGGGTTCTGCGCGCACGTACAGGCCGCGCTCGGCGGCCTCTTCCGCGGTGGCGGTCAGGCGGGCCACGCCGTCGCCGGTGACCTTCACGGCGTTGGCGTGCAGGCCGTCGCGGATGGCGCGGATGTCGCGCCGCATCCGGGCGGCGCTCCACCGGGTGGCGGGGGTCTCCCCGGCGCCGATGGTGTAGCAGACGCTGCGGTACCGGACGCCTCCCCCGCCGGGCCCCTTGCCCGTACGGGCCGCTGCCGCGGGCCGCGCCGGAGGCGCCGCCGCCGCACCGCTCCCGCCGGCGGCCGCCGCCCCGGCGACGGCCGCGGCCCCGACCCCCGCCGCCCCGGCCAGGAACCGCTTCCGGCTCAACCCCCGTGCCTGCACTCCACGTCCCTGCATGTACGCCTCCCGCGGCAGCCATCATCGCCCGGCCCGGCGGCATGCCCGGCGGGCCTTCCCCGCACATTAACAGAGTGCGTACTCTAGTAATGGCGCACAGGGCAGGCAGCGCCGCCGGCGGAGCGGCGAGAGGCTGTCACCGGCACTGCGGAGACGCCTCTAGGGGCGCATCCCGAACAGGAAGCGGGTCGCCCGCGTACGGCGGACGAGCAGCTCGTACGCGGCGAGGGTGAGGAGGAGGGCGATCACCACGAGCACGGCGTACTCGACCGGGATCGGCGCGGACCAGCCGGTCACGAAGTAGGCGACGGCGACCACGATCGGCTGGTGCAGGAGGTACAGCGGCAGCACGGCCGCGGAGAGATAGCCGTACAGGCGCCGGCGCGTCGCCGGGGCCGGTGTCGGTGCCGCACGCGGCTGCGCCGGCCGCCGGCGGTCGAGGAGGCCCGGGATGGCGACCACCAGGCACCATCCGGCCGCACCGAACAGCGCCCGCGAGACGGTGGCCAGGGCGGTGGTCTCCGTGAACGGCTCGTCGGCCAGCGCGAAGCCGGGGCCCGACGCCGCGAACAGCAGGCCGCCCAGCCAGGCCGCGATCCCGGCGTCGCGCCGCATCACGGTACGGAAGCGGTCGTCCGCGGCGAGCACGAAGCCGGCGACGAAGAACAGCAGATACGCCCAGCGGTGCCAGCCCGCGTAGTCCTCCTCCATCCGCCCGAAGGCACAGATCGCCGCGAAGGCGAGGGCCGGCAGGAGCACCACGCCCCGCCGGCGCAGGGCGGCCTCCGCCACCCGGTCGCCGACGCGGCGGACGCGCTCGCGCGGCAGCCACCGGTGAAACGGCACCAGCAGGAGGGAGAACGCCAGGAGCAGCACGACGAACCACAGATGGCCGGTCTCGAAGTGCTCACCCTGGACGAGGAAAGGAAACTCCGCGGGCTCCAGGTGCACCTCGTAGAAGCGGGGCAGGAAACCGAGGTACGACTCGTGGTAGCCGGCGTCGGCCGAGCGCAGCCGCAGCCACTGCGGCAGCGGGTTCAGCGCTAGGGTCACGAAGACCAGAGGGACGCCGAGCCGCAGCAGCCGCTCGCCGGCGAAGCCGCCCGCGCCGCGGCGCCGAAGCGAGTGCCAGGCACCGAGGCCGGAGATGAGGAACAGCAGCGGCATCGCCCAGACGACCGCGAACCCGGCGATGATCAGGATGGCTTCTGTGGTCTCGGCGTTCTTGACGTAGAAGTCGTCGTCGGTGGCGAAGACGAGCGCCGAGTGGAAGAAGACCAGCCCGATCACGACCAGCATCCGGATCGCGTCCAGCTCCGGCCGCCGCGCCGGTAGCGGTACCCGCACCGGATCCGTACCCGTCGCCATGTCCGCGCCCCCCGTCACCTGCAGGCCACCAGTGTGGGAAAGGCGACCGCCCGGCACCACCCCCGCAACGGACTCCGCTCACCGGCGAGCAGCGCCGCGCTCCCGCCCCGGCACAACGGCGTGCGCCCTCACGCCGCCCTGTGGCTTCCGCCGTACGCACCTAGGTTGCCTGACGGAGGAGCAGGAGAGAGGTACGCCAGGTCACGGATGCGTGGCGACGGATCACGGGGCCAACCGAGTAGGACCCGGACGTCATCGAGATCATTTTGAAACGTTCAACTATCCAGTCTCTGCACGGGTGTTGACGGGGCAAGTACTGAGTTCTAACTTCTGTCCGCGCGTAGGTAATCGTTGAAACCTTTCATTTAGGGGTCTGGATGAGCGACCGCACGCGAGTCTCACGCAGAACGGTGCTGCAACTGGCGGCGGCCGCGGCCGCCGCCGGCGTCCCCGTCTACACGGCCGCCCCCGCCGGCGCCGCCGGCGGCTGGTCCGCCGACCGCTTCGCCCGGCCCGGGACCGGCAGCATGCCCATGGTCCTGTGGTTCTGGAACGGCACCGTCACCCGCGAGCTGGTGGACGACGGCCTCGCCGACCTGCGCGCCCAGGGCGTGACGGAGGTGCTCGTCTTCCCCTTCGACACCGCCGCCCTGCGGCCGGAGTTCTTCACCGAGGAGTGGTTCGACCTCATCGGCCACACACTCCGCGAGGCCGAGCGGCACGACATGGCCATCTGGCTCTTCAACGACGACTTCTTCCCCAGCGGCCGGGCCGGCGGCTTCGTCGTCCACGGCGGCACCGTCGGCGACCGCACCTACCCCCCGCGCCCCGACCTGCGCGCCAAGTGCGTGCTGCGCAGCACCTTCCCCGTCGCCGGCGGCACCACCGCCGAGCTGACGGGCCGGGCGCTGTCGGTGGCCGACGGCAGGCTGCTCGTCGACGCGGCGGCATACGACGGCGTACGGGTCCTCAAGGCCGGCACCGGGTGGACCGACTACGACGTCACCGCCCGCGTCCGCGTCGACCGCGCCACCGCCGGGCTGATGGTGCGCTCCCCCGACGCGAAGAACGGCTACCTCGCCGACCTGCGCGCCGACGGCGGCGTCGACCTCTGGCTCCAGCGCGACGGGGCGTTCACCCGTCTCCGGGCGGGCGCGGCGCCGCCCGCCTTCGACGCCGCGGCCGACCACGAGCTGACCGTGACCGTACGCGGCGACACCCTCACCCCGGCCCTCGACGGCACCGAACTGCCCGGCGCCACCGACGCGACCTTCGCCGCCGGCACCGCCGGTGTCCGCGCCACCGCCACCCAGCGCTCCTCCTGGGACGACCTGCGCGTCACCGCCCCCGACGGCGCCGAACTGTTCGCCGCCGCCTTCGACTCACCCGCCGACGCCGACGCCTTCGCGACCCCCGGTGACCTCGGCACCCCCGTCGCCGCCGCGGCCCGCCCCGCCGGGGCGAGCGGCGACGGCACGGTCGCGAAGATGACCGACCTCACCGAGGCCGCCGTGGGTCCCGGCGTCTGGGAAGCGCCCGCCGGCGACTGGCAGGTCGACGTCTACAGCCTGCGACCGCTCGCCGACGCGAGCGGCCCGTGGCGCAACTACCTCGACCTCCTCGACGACGAGGCCGTCGAGCTGTACATGGACATCGTCCCCGCCGAGTACCTGCGCCGCTTCGGCTGGGCGGCCGGCGGTGTGCTGCGCGGCTTCGCCGACGACGAGCCGTTCCTGTCCTCCTCCCCCGCGGCCTGGGGCCGGGTGCCCTGGTCACCGACCCTCCCCGCCGAACTGGAGACACTGAAGGCGGGCGCCGGGGCGGGCATCGTGCTCTCCGCGGTCCACGACGACCTCGGCGCCGAGGGCCGCGCGCTGCGCGGCGTCTTCTGGCGCGCGGTGTCCAACCGCTTCGCCGACGCCTACTACCGCCGCCTCGGCGGCTGGACGGCCGAACGCGGGCTCGACGTCATCTCCAACCCGCTCTGGGACGAGTTCGGCCCGGCCCGCCAGTTGCGCAGCAGCGGCAACCTCAACACCAGCCACCAGCACGTCCAGATCCCCGGCACCGACCTGATCTTCGACCACCAGGAACTCGGCTTCCACCGCATCCTCCCCCGCTGGCCCGCCAGCGCCGCCCATCAGCGCGGCCTGGAGCGCGTCTACCTGGAGGCCATGGGCGGCGTCGGCTGGCAGACCACACCCGCGTACACCCGCGAGGTGATCGGCTCGTTCGCCGTCCGCGGCATCAACAAGGTGCTGCTGCACTGCCGCTTCTCCGACTCCGAGGCCATCGTCTACCCGCCGCCGTTCCAGCCCGTGAACCCCTGGTGGCACGTCTCCGCGCCCCTCAACACCTGGATCGGCCGGGTCGTGGAGGCCACCCGCGCCACCGCCCCCGCCCGCACCGCGCTGCTCCAGCCGCAGCGCGCCGCCGAGTGCTACCAGGACGACGAGGCCGAACGGAACGCGATCGACGCGGCGTTCACCGGCGCTGCCCACGCCCTGGAGGACGTGCAGGTCGACTTCGACTTCCTTGACGAGGGCGCCCTGACCGGGGACCCGGCGCTCCTCGAACACGGCCGGCCCCGGGACGGCCGGCTGGCGGTGGGGCACGCGGCGTACGAGGTCGTGGTGCTGCCGCGAACGCCCATGCTCTCGCTCGCCGCGGTACGGACCCTGACCGGCTTCGTCGGCGGCGGCGGCACGCTGGTCGCCGTCGGCGACCTGCCCCGGCATGAGCCCTCCGGCGCCGACGACCGGCTCGCCCGCGCGCTCGACCGGCTCTTCGCCCACCCGGGCGCCCACCGCGCCGACGCCCCTGCCGCCGCCGCCGCACTCGTCGCCGACTCCGGCGCCGCGGCGGCCAAGCTGACGCCCGCGATCCCCGAGGTACGGGTGCTGCGCCTCACGCGCGACGGCGACGCGGCATTCTTCCTCGCCAACGAGCGGGACGACGCTGTGGAGTTCACCGCCGTCTTCCCGGCCCACGGCGCACCGGAGCTGTGGGACCCGGAGTCCGGCGAGACGCGGCCCGCAGGGGTGTGGCGCCGGGAACGGGCGGGGACGGCGGTACCGCTGGAGCTGGGCGCGCGGGCGACGGTACTGGTCGTGCTGCGGTCAGGGGGCCGCGAACCCGCGCACGCCGTCGAGGCGAACGCGCCGGTGGCGGAGCTGAAGGTGCGCGGGGACACGGCGACGGCCACCGTACGGGTCGCCACCGCGATGACCGTACGCGTCGCGGCCGTCGATGGCCCGCGCCGCTTCAGCGGCAGCCGCAGGAGCGCCGATCCCCTGACGCCGGTGCCGCTGGACGGCGACTGGAGCTTCCGCTTCGACCGCGACGGCGCGGAGACGGTGCAGCGGCCCCTGGGGTCGTGGACCGAACTGGACGCCGCCCACTCCGGCTCGGCGGTCTACGGCCGCGAGTTCCGCCTGGAGGAGACCCAACTCCGCGGACGCCGCTGGCTGCTGGACCTGGGCGAGGTGCGTGACGTCGCCGAGGTGACGGTCAACGACGAGGAACTGCCGGGGCTGCTGTGGGCCCCGTACCGGGTGGACGTCACCGACGCGCTGCGCGCGGGGGCGAACGAGCTGACGGTACGGATCACCAACACGGGCGCGAACGAGCGCGGCACTGCGGTGGAGTCGGGGCTGCTGGGGCCGGTACTGCTGCGGCCGGAGCGGCTGGTGGAGGTGCGGTTGGCGCGGAGGGACTGAGGGGCTGAGGGCCGCCCGTGCGGCCGGGGTCGGCCGCACGGGCGGGGTGTTTCAGAGGTCGACGGCCTTGGCGAAGGTGACGAAGTCGGCCCAGGCCGCGGGGGTCACGGAGAGCTGACCGCCCTCCCGGTCCTTGGTGTCACGGACGAGGACAGCCTGCGGAGTCACGGCGACCTCGATGCAGTTGTCGCCATCGCCACCGCTGTAGCTGCTCTTGAACCACTCCGGTCCGATCCTGCTCATAGGTCTCCTCGCATCTGCTGCAACAAGTCCACCGTAGCCTCGTGGCTGAGCGCCTGGGAACTGATCTTCCGGTAGCGCTGCTGGAGCATACCCACATCGGCCAGGTCGCTGATCAGATTGCTCGACCGCTGTCCCTCGGAGTAGCCAAGCCACTTGTGGTCGACGGTTTCGGCGAGGTAGAGGGAGCCGTCTCCCCCGGCGTGCTTCTCCATGCGCCGCGGCATCACCTGGATCTCGACGTTGCGGCGTTCGCCGGTCGCAAGCAGGTGGTCGATCAGGCGGCGAGTCACCTCCACCCCGCCCACCTGCCGGTCCAGCAGCGCCTGTTCCACGATGAAGCCGAAGAACGTGTTCGGCCGCTGGTCGAGTACAGCCTGCCGCTCCAGCCTTGCCGCGATCCGCTGCTCGATCTGCTCTTCGACCAGCGGGGGAAGAACGGCCTCGAATACGGCGCGAATGTACGGCTCCGGCTGCAACAGGCCCGGGATCGTGCGGCACTCGTACGCGTACAGCGTCAGCGCCTCCTGCTCGATCACCGCCCAGTGCCTGAACCGCGACGCCAGGCCCGCCTTCCTCGTCAGGCTCAGGCGCGTCTCCTTCAGCAGCCTCGCGGCCAGCGGGCCCAGCACCTGCTCGGCCAGCTTGTCCAGGTCCCTCGGCGGGAACCTGCCGCCCCGTTCGATCTTCGAGATGTGTTCCACCGAGTACCCCAGGCCCTCGGCCAGCGCCTCCTGCGTCAGCCCCGCGTCGTCACGCAGGACCTTCAGCATCGCCCCGAAGGTCTTGAGATTGTCCGCCGCCTCCGACTCGCCCCCGTACAGGCTGACGTTGCCGACTTTCCCCATGTCCGGCCACCTCTCATGTGTCCCTGCCGGAACTCCGGCATCGCCATGATTACTGACCGTGACTACGCCAGTCCAGTGAGTAACCCGCCCAACCGGCTGTTGGGCGGGTCCTGTACGGGTTCGCGAGGGGGCCCGTCAGCGCACCTTCAGCGCGTCCAGCAGCATCGGCAGCGAGGCGTGCAACTCCCGCTCCCAGTACGCCCAGCGGTGGGTGCCGGGACCGTAGAGATTGGTGATCACCTTTTTTGCGCCGACCCGCTTCAGCTCGTCGGCCAGCGCCTGGTTCTGCCTGTTGAAGTCGGCCTCCAGGGCGTCCCGCGCGCCGGGCGGGTCGAGCGGGCCCGCCGTGCCGTCGCCGCAGGAGAGGTAGACCGGCGTCGACTTCAGCTTCTTCGCCAGGTAGTACGGGTCGTGGGCCTGCCAGATGGCGCGCTGGTCGACCGGGTCGCCCCACACCCGGCGCGGGTCGTCGCCCTGGCCGCCGAAGAAGCCCATGATGCGGTTGACCGACTCGTCGTTGAGCAGCGGGTGCGCGGCGCCGGAGTAGGCGGCGGCGGCGCGGAACATGCCGCGGTGGCGGGCCGCGTACATCAGCGCGCCCTGGCCGCCCATCGACAGGCCCGCCACCACCCGGTTGGAACTCGCGCCCCAGTCGCTCTCCAGCAGCCGGCGCAGTTCGTCGGTGTGGAAGGTCTCCCACGCCGGGTCGCCGCCCTCGCCGAAGTTCCACCAGTCGCTGTACCAGCCGTTCCAGCCGGCCTCGGGCATGACGACGAGGACGTTGCGCAGGTCGTCGGTGTCCTCGACGTCGGTCGCCGATGTCCATGACGTGTAGTCGCCGCAGCAGCCGTGCAGCAGCCACAGGGTGGGCCACTTCTGGCCGGGCTGCTCGGGGTCCCAGCCGTCGGGGGTCAGCAGGCGTACGGGGACCGTTCGGCCGCCGAGGGCGGGGGACCGTACCGACAGGTCGACCAGGCGCTCGCCGACCTGCTTGACGCCGACGACCTCGGCGTCGCCCCGGGGTCCGCCCTGCGCGGCGGCTTCCGCGGGGGCTTCCGGGGCGGCCGCGGCGAGGGAGGGGGCGGCGGGGACGAGGGTGAGGAGCAGGGCAGCGAGGATGAGCAGCAAGCGGTTTCTCACGGTCTGAACTGCTGTCATGGCGGCTCCCGTTGGTGGTGTGGGTCGCTGGACGTGCGTGTTCGGACGTGCGTGTTCTCGGAGCGGGAAGACCCGGTCAGCGGCGTTGCGGCAGGATCAGCAGCGCGTCGCCGACCGGCCGCTCCCCCGCCGCGTCGGACGGGTCGTTGATCACCTGGCCGCCGACGGCCATCGTGGTCGAGCCGCCGCCGTCGAGGTTCACGGCGTCGCGCAGCCCCAGCGCGCGGGCGACATCGGCGCTTTCGGGGATGCTGAGGCCGAGGGAGTCCGTGGCGCGGCCGTCCGCGGTGACGAGGACGGTGCGGCCCGCGGCGTCGACGCCGGCGAGGGTGCGCGGGTTCCGCTTGTGCATCCAGCCGTAGTAGAAGCTCGGGTTCGCCGGCTGGACCATGCCGTCGGCGGCGGGCGTGACGTGCGTGCGGCCGTCGCGGACGAGTTCGGGGCCGCCGTTGACGACCGCCGTGCCGGGCGGGGTGGCCAGCGGGCGGCCGCGGTCGTCGCGCAGCCCGTGGCGTATGCGCAGCGGCTCGCCGGGGCGGGCGAGGGCGGCGAGTTCTTCGGCCTGCGCGCCGGTGGCCTGGACGGAGGTGCCGCCGGCCGGCAGCGGGCCGCCGCGCGGGGAGCGCACCTCGGTGACCCGGCCGCGGGCGTCGAGCACGGCTTCGGTGCCGTCGCCGGCGGGGGTGCGGGCCCCGTACTCCTCGGTGAAGGCGACGACTTCGTCGTCGTCGGTGCAGGTCACGTCGTGGCGCGGGAGGGGGGTCGGGGTGTCGTCCGCGGTGCCGCCGCAGTTGCGGATGAGGCCCGGTACGCGGTCGATGCCGTCCAGCGGCAGCGCGTCGCCGCGGGCGGTGACGCTGCCGTGCCAGCCGAGCCGGGTGACGCTCGTGCCGCGGGCGGAGTCGCGCAGCACGAGCGCGGGCCGGGTGCCGACGGACTCGCTGAGCACGCGGCCGTCGTAGACGCCTGCGCCCGCGGGGTCGCCGGGGGCGCCGGCCTTGGGGTCGAGGACGAAGAACCCGGCGTTGACCGCGGCGGTCGCGCCCGCGGCGGCGGCGAGTTCGCTGGTCTTCTCGCGGTTCTCCAGGTCGGGGCCGTAGGAGGCGGTGAGCCCGCCGCGGAACGTGCGCGGGTCGACGGTCAGCACGTCGACCCGCCAGGTGCCGCGGACGCCGGCGTCGCCGTCCCAGCCGGTGTACGCGGCGGAGCCGGCGTATCCGGCGGCGACCAGCCGGGCCCGTTCGGCGTTCGCGGCGGCCTGTCCGTCGAACGAGCCGACGCGGACCCGCCAGCCGAGGGTGCCGCCGGCGAAGTCGGCGACCGCGGGCGTCGTGACCTCCTCGGCGCGGGCGGCGAAGCCGGCGCCGGTGAGCTTCGCGGCCAGTTCCCCGGCGCTGGCCCGGTCGCGCAGGGCGGCGGGGGGCGCGTCGGGGTCGGGCGATCCGGCGCCGCCGGGGATGGACACCTCGACGGTCCACGGGAGTTGCGGGCTGCCTGCGCCGCGCACGATGCGGGTGAGGGTGACGCCGGGCTGGAGCGTCTCGGTGGTCCTGGTCTCGGTGAGGCCGGGGTCGCCCAGGGGCAGGGGCTTCGCCGCCGGGGAGGCCGGGGCGGAGGGTGCGGGTGACGCCGACACCGATGCGGACGCCGACGGCATCGCGGCGACCGAGGCGAGGAGCGCCAGGACCGTGCCCGCGCCGAGCAGTTTGCTGTTCACGAGGACCTCTCCGAGGTGACGTACGGGGGACGCACGAGGCGGCCCCGCCGGCACCAGGAGTGCCGGCGGGGCCGGTGGACCAGCCTCAGCAAACGGTGAGCGTGATCGAGACCGCCGTCAAGACTTCGGAAGCAAGTACTCCGCCGTCAGCGGCTCCGGTGGGTGCGCACGTAGTCGAACTCCGCGACGGCTCCTTCCCTGTTCATCGACACCAGCCCGATCCGCAGCCGCTCGTCCCCGGGCAGCGTCCACACGCCGTTGTGCACCCAGGTGCGGCCGTCGCGGCTGGTGGCCGCGCGCACCTCGTGCTCGCCGCCGTCCGCGTCGTGGTGGTACGACAGCCGCAGCCACATGGTGTCCGCCGTGGGCCCGCCGAACATGGGCGCGTTGGCCACGGGCGTCGGCGGCGAGGTGGTGGGGCGCGCGCCTTCCTTGCCGAACTCGCTGACGTCGAGGACCGTGCCGCCGCCGCGGTTCAGCGGCAGGGCGGAGTGGGTCATCTTGAAGTACTTGTCGTCGTCGGCGTAGAGGAGCAGTCCCGCCTGCTGGTTGGGCTGGGCAGGGTCGAAGTCGAGCTTCGCCGTCACCGTGTAGTCGCCTTCGGGAGCGTCCCGCAGCAGTACGGACGCGGTGTTGTTGTTCAGGTGCAGCTCGCCGTTCTGCGTGGGCCAGACCAGCCGGCCGCCGTCCGCGGTCACGCCGGGTGCCGGTCCGCGCAGCCACCGCCACGGGGAGCCGGGTTCGGTGCCGGGCACGGCGTCGGAGTCGAACTCGTCGCCGTAGCCGGGCAGGAGACGGCCCGTGGCCGGCTCGGGTACGCGCTTGGTGACCGGCTCGTGGAGCCGTGCCGCGCCGACGTTGTCGGCCGCGGCCCCGCCGCCGCGCGCCGCGGTGCCCACCGCGCCGGCCCCGGTGGCGGCCCCGGGCAGCTTCCGCTCCTGGGCGGCGACGGCGTCGCGCAGCCGGTCGCCGCTGACCTCGACGGTCATCCGGCCGCCGCGGATCTCGGCGGTGACGTTGTGCCAGGAGTCCCAGTCGTACGAGGCGGGCAGCGGCGTCACCTGCTCGCCGCGGCTGCGGCCGTGCACCACGACGTCGGTGACCAGCGCGCCGCGCCCGCGGTCGAGCCAGGCGGTGGTGTGGTTGCGCGGGTCGCGGTAGGCGACGGTCAGGCCCGCGGCGCCGTCCGCGGCGGCAACCCGCAGGTCGGCCTCGGCGCGCAGGTCGCGCGGCGCGGTGGCGCCGGTGACGAGGAACGAGGTGCCGGCGCCGCCCCCGTGGGTCGCGTACGGGCCGGAGTCGGCGTCGTCCGCCACCGCCCAGCCGCCGGTGCCGGCGCCCTCGGCGCGCCAGTCGTCGAGGGAGCCGCCGGCGAACGTGCCGCCGGCGTCCCAGTCGGTGACGGGGGCGCGCTGCGGGCCCTCGGAGGGCCCGGCGCCCGCGCGGACGACGGGCCAGCCGCCGATCCAGTCGAGCCGGTCCATGAGCATCGGGCGCCGGGTGAGCTGGCGGTCGGGCAGTTCGGGGAAGCGGTCGAGGTCGGGGTCGTCGGCGGGGATGCCGTGGTAGACGAGCCAGTCCTGGCCGGCGAGGTCGGTGGTCAGCCCGTTGTGTCCGGGGCCGATCCAGCGGTTGCCGTTGGCGCCGAGGACGATGGCGCCCTTGCTGGTCGGTGCCATCAGGTCGACGCCCTCGTCGTCGCGGAACGGTCCGGTGGGGCTGGTGGAGCGGCCCGCCTTGACCTGGTAGCCGCTGTACGCGCCGTCGCAGCAGCCGGCGTCGGAGTAGAGGAGGTAGTAGTGGCCGTCGCGGCGGACGACGAACGCGCCCTCCATGCGGCGGCCCTGGGCGACCTTCGTCACCTCGCCGGTGATGCGGGTCCTGTCGGCGTTCATCTCGGCGACGCAGAGGATGTCGTAACTGCCCCAGTACAGGTACGTCTTGCCGTCGCGGTCGGTGAACTGCGCCTGGTCGATGCCGCCGGTGGGGCAGCCGCTGGGCGCGGGCAGCACGGGCCCGGTGTCGGTCCACGGCCCGGTCGGGGTGGGCGCGGTGGCGGCGCCGACGGTGTCGCGGCCCGGGACGGAGTAGTACAGGGTGTAGCGGCCGTCGTTGTAGCGGATGTCGGGGGCCCACAGCCGGGAGCCGCGGTGCCATTCGGGCTGCGTCTCGGGGGTGAAGACCTCGCCGGCGTACTCCCAGGTGGCCAGGTCGGCGGAGCGCAGGATCGGCAGCATCCGCTCGCCCTGCTCGCCGCCGGTCTGGAACACGGGGTTCTGGGTGCCGTAGGAGTACCAGTAGCCGTCCTTGCCGCGGATCGTCACCGGGTCGGGGAAGGTGTCGACGACGCCGTCGGTGACCGGGTTGGTGTACGTCCCGGGGGGGCTCTTCCGTTCCGAAGCCGGTGCCGGTGCCGGTGCCGGTGCCGGTGCCGACGCCGGGGCCGGGGCCGGTGCGGGGGCCGGGTCCGCGGCCGTCGCCGACGACAGCGGCAGCAGTCCCGCGAGGAGCGCGCACAGCAGCAGCGCGGTCCGTGTCCACGTCCGTCTCATGCGGTGGTTCCTTCCGGTTCGAATGCGCTGAGGGTCGGGTCGTAGTCGAGGGCGCCGACGTCGTACATCGGCGTCATCCAGTGGTAGAAGTTGTCGCCGCGCTCGCGCAGCAGGTCGTACAGCCGGCGCAGCATCCGGCGGCGTACGGGCAGCATCTCGGGGTGCGCGTAGCGGTTGGCCAGCTCGTGCGGGTCGGCGTGCAGGTCGTACAGCTCGTTGACGGACTCGGGGTTGACGACGAGCTTGTAGCGCTCGTCGCGGATCATGCGCTGCGGGTACGGGAAGTGGTGGCCGTGGAACTCGGCGAGCAGTTCCGCGGGCCACTCGGGGTGCTCGCCGCGGACCAGCGGCAGCAGGCTGCGGCTGTCGACGGCGGGCGCGGTGTCGCAGCCGGCGAGGTCGAGGATGGTGGCGGTGCAGTCGGTCAGGGTCACGAACTCGTCCCTGACCTGCGGTGGGGCGCCGGGGACGCGGACGATGCCGGGGATGCGGTAGATGTCCTCGTACATCGCCGGGCCCTTGTCGTGGAGCCGGTGGGCGCCGGTGAACTCGCCGTGGTCGGCGGTGAAGAACACGGCGGTCTCGTCGGTGAGGCCGAGTTCGTCCAGGCGGGCGAGGATGCGGCCGATCTGCCGGTCGATGAGGGTGACGTAGCCCCAGTAGACGGCGATCAGCTTGCGGGTGACCTCGATGGGGAGGGTGTCGAAGGTCCAGTGGGCGCTGTAGTTGCGCTGGACGGCCGGCTTGCCCTCGAACGTCTCGGCGATGGACGGCGGCAGCTCGACCAGGTCCGGGTCGTACATGTCGTAGTACTCGTCGGGCAGCAGGTAGGGCAGGTGCGGGCCGAAGAAGTGGGTGGCGAGGAAGAAGGGGCGGCCGGTGGCCGCGTAGGTCTCCAGGTGCTCGATGGCGCGGGTGGCGAGGTAGTGCTCGAAGGTGGCCTCGGCGGGCTGGTGGAGGCGGGCCGCGAGCAGGTTGCCGGGGTTGCCGTTGGGGGTGGTGCCGCGGACGGGCTCGGAGATGCGGTACGGCGGCAGCCCCCGCTCGTCGAGGTAGGCGAGGTAGTCGGGGTGGTCGACGGGGTTGTGCCAGCCGGGCAGGTCGGGGCCTTCGAAGCCGTAGGAGGCGGCGTTGCGGTGGGTGCCGCCGTGCCACTTGCCGATCAGCCCGAGCTGGTAGTCGCGCTCGGCGAGCGCGCCGGGGAAGGTGAACGCGTCGTCGCGCAGGTCCTCCAGATAGCCGACGTTGCGTTCGTAGTTGGCGAGCAGCCGGTGGCGGAACGGGGCCTGTCCGGTGAGCAGGCTGGCGCGGGCGGGCGTGCAGATGGCGGTGGGGGTGTAGCACCTCTCGAACCGGGTGCCGGTGGCGGCGAGCCGGTCGAGGTGGGGGGTGGCGACGTGCGGGTTGCCGTAACAGCCCAGGGTGTCGACGCGGTGCTGGTCGGTCATCAGGAACAGCAGGTTCACTGGGCAGACGCCTTCGTGTAGAGGTCGCCGAGGTAGTACTCCGCCGGGTCGGGGGCCTGGTCGAGCTGGCCGGTGCCGACGAAGAACTCGGCGAGGTCGTTCAGCCAGCCGGCCACCGTGCCGTCCTCGGTCTTGGCGACGAGGTCCTTGGTGGCAAGGAGTTCCTGGTTGGTGGCGTCGGCCTTGACCTTCTCCTCGTCGAGCCCGAGCATCGCGGCGGTGTCGGCGACGGACTCGTCGGGGTTCTCGAAGCGCCAGTCGTTGGCCTTCTGCAGCACGCCGACGACCTTGGTGGTCAGCTCGGGGTCGACGCCGGTGCCGGCGACGAAGGCGTTGGGGAAGTAGCCGTTCTCGAAGTCGCGGGTGCTGGCGACCTCTTCGAGGTCGGGGACCTTGGCCTTGATCTCGTCGATCATCGGGTACCAGAGGCCGGCGCCGTCGATCTGCCCGGAGGAGAACGCGGAGACGATCGTCGCGGGGTCCATCGGCACCTTCTCGACGTCGTCGATGGACATCCCCTCCTCCTGGAGGGCGAGGCTCAGCGCCATGTCGCCGGAGGTGCCCTCGGGGACGCCGACCTTCTTGCCCTTGAGGCCGGCGAGGGAGGTGATGCCGGGCTGGGCGATGACGCGGTCCGCGTAGCCGAGGGTGTTGACGGCGATGACGTCGGCCTTGCCGGAGGCGGGCAGCCACATGGCGCCGGGGCCGATGTAGCCGAAGTCGAGGTCGCCGGCGCCGAGGGCCTGGATCTGGATGGGGCCGTTGTTGAAGACGGAGACCTCGGCGTCGAGGCCGGCCTCCTTCCACAGGCCCTGCTTCTCGGCGATCGCCAGCAGGCTGGCGCCGTTGTAGTCGTTGATGTAGCCGAAGCGGACGGTGGAGCCGTCACCGCCGCCGCTGTCGTCGGAGCAGGCGGCGACCGGTAGTGATATGAGCGCTACGGTGAGTGAGAGGGCGAGGGTACGGCGGGTCGCACGCATGGCGGGGTGGTCCTTTCGGGGTGTGCTGAAGTCCGGTGGGTCGTACGGGCGTCGGGGTGGGGTCAGGCGGCGGCCGGGGCGGTGCCCTGGTGGTAGACGGAGTGCCAGACCTCGTTGCGTATCCGGCCGAACTCGGGCGAGAGCCGGATCTCCTCGGTACGGGGGTAGGGCAGGCCGACGTCGACGATCCGGTGGATGCGCCCGGGGCGGGCGGCCATCACCACCACCCGGCTGGCCAGGTAGACCGCCTCGTCGACGTCGTGGGTGATGAACATGACGGTGCGCTTGTCCTGGCTCCAGGTGTCCAGGAGCTGGTCCTGCAACTGCACCCGGGTCAACGCGTCCAGCGCCCCGAACGGCTCGTCCATCAGCAGCACCTGCGGGTTGACCGCGTACGCGCGGGCGATGGCGCAGCGCTGCTTCATGCCGCCGGACAGGGTCTTGGGCAGCGCGTCGGCGAAGTCGGTGAGGCCGACCAGTTCGATGGCGCTGTCGGCCCGCTTCCTGCGCTCGGCGGCGGCGAGGCCGGCGAGCTTCAGCCCGAACTCGACGTTGCGCCGCACGGTCAGCCAGGGGAAGAGGGCGTACTGCTGGAAGATCACACCGCGCTCGGGTCCCGGCCCGGTGACGGGACGGCCGTCGACGAGCACGTCGCCCGAGGTGGGTTCCGCGAGCCCGGCGGCCATGTTGAGCAGGGTGCTCTTGCCGCATCCCGAGGGGCCGACGACGGTGACGAACTCGCGGTCGGCGATGTCCAGGGACACCCCGTTCAGTGCGGTGAAGTCGGTGCCCTTCATCGGGAAGGTCTTCACGACGTCCCGGAAGGAGATCTTCTCGGTCATCGGCGCTCCTGCCAGCCGGTGAGACGGCGTTCGGCGAGCAGCAGCAGGCGGTCCATGACCAGGCCGAGCACGCCGATGGTGATAAGTCCCACGAAGATGGTGTCGAGGTCGTAGTAGGTCTGGGCGTGCTGCATACGGAAGCCGAGGCCCTCCTGGGCGGCGATCAGCTCCGCGGCCACCACGGTGGCCCAGGCGGCGCCGAGGCCGATGCGCATGCCGACGAGGATGAACGGGGCCGACGCCGGGATCACGACCTTCAGGAAGATCACGCGGTCGGTGGCGCCGAGGACGCGGGCGGCGTTGATGAGCGTGCGGTCCACGTCGACCACGCCCTGGAAGGCGGCGACGACGCAGGACAGGAACGCCGCCAGGAAGATGACGAAGACCTTCGGGGTCTCGCCGATGCCCATGAGCACGATCGCCAGCGGGATGAGCGCCAGCGGCGGGATGGTGCGGAAGAACTGGACGTACGGCTCCAGCAGGCCGCGGGCCGTGGGGTACCAGCCCATGAGGAAGCCGACGGGGATCGCCAGCGCGGTGCCGAGCGCGAAGCCGGTGAAGACGCGGCGCAGGCTGGCGAGCAGGTCGTCGGCGAGGGTGCCGTCGGCGATGAGGTCGCCGGCCTTCCGCGCCACGGCGAGCGGCCCGGGCAGGCTCTCGACGTTGAGCGCGGCCAGCACCGCCCAGACGGCCACGCCCGCGGCGAGGGCGATGACGTTCAGCACGAGGGAGCGGACCTGGCCGCGCCGCTCGCCGCGGCGCGTGCGTGGCCTGGCGGCCCGCTTGCGGGGTGTGGTGATCACGGCCATACGTACCTCGTTCGTCTCACGCGTCGTCCTGGGGACCGGCGTCTGCGGGGTAGTGGGAGAGCAGGGGGGATTCGTGCAGCACCAGGGCGATGGCGCCGAGCGCGCCGCCGGTGGCGCCGAGGGTCGCGGGGCGCAGCACCACGCGGTCGCGGGAGGCGGGCATGATGTGGGCGCCGAGCGCCTTCTCGATGGGGGCGGTGAGCGCCTCGCCGGTGCGGGCGAGTTCGCCGCCGATGACGATGACGCCGGGTCCTATGGCGTTGCAGACGGCGGCGAGCACGGTGCCGATGTGGGCGCCGGCGACGGCGAGGACGGCGCGGGCCGCGGGGTCGCCTGCGGACAGCGCGGCGGTGAAGGCGGCGAGGTCGCCGGCGCGGCCGCCGGCGGCGCGGTAGGCGTCGAGTACGGCGCCGACGGAGGCGACGGTCTCCAGACAGCCGGTGCCGCCGCACTCGCAGGGCGCGCCGGCCGGTACGGCGGTGACGTGGCCGAGTTCGCCGGAGAGCCCGAAGGCGCCGCGGTGCAGCGAGCCGCCGACGACGAGGCCGCCGCCGACGCCGTGCGAGACGCGCAGGTAGAGGACGTCGGCGTCGTCGGCGGCGGCGCCCCAGGTGGCTTCGGCGAGCGCGGCGAGGCGGGTGTTGTTGTCCAGGAGTACGGGCACGCCGAAGCTCTTGCGCAGCAGGTCCGACAGCACGTCGAGGCGGCGGCCGCCGGCGGTGAGGTCGCCGGGGGCGCCGATGGGGCCGACGACGCCGACGCCGATGGCGTCGAGCGCGCCGAGGCGCAGCACGCCGCCGGTGAGGGTGCCGACGAGCCGTTCGGCGAGCCGTACGCGCTCCTCCCACGACAGGTCGGGGGCGTGCTGTTCGCTGGCGGAGCCGACGATCTCGTGGGCGACGTTGACGGCGGCGACGTGGACGGCGCGGCGGGCGAAGTCGATGCCGAGGGCCTGTCCGGCGTCGGGGTTGAGGGACAGCTTCTCCACGGGCCGGCCGCGCCGCCGCTCCTCGGCGAGCGGCACGGCGGCGACGACGGCGCCGCTGGCGATGAGGTCGCCGACGATGTCGTAGAGCGTGGTGCGGGACAGCCCGCAGCGGGTCCCGAGTTCGCCGCGGCTGAGGGGGCCGTGCTTGCGCAGCAGGGAGAGCACGAGCTCTTCGTGCTCGCGGCGGAGTCGGGAGAGGGGGCCTGCGGAGGGGTGCATGGCCGACAGCATGGGGACGCCCCGAGTTTTTCGTCAACAGGTCGGAAAAAAGAAACACACGGCCGCAAGACTCCCGTCACAAAACTCCGTTGCCGCTGCCGCACGATGGGGTCTTGCGTGACCTGCGGCGATGCTCCGGGGCACGGACCGGGCAGGGCGTGAGGCCCGACCGGATTATTTTTCCGACCTGTTGACGAAAATCTTGGAGCGTTCGCATGCTGTGCGCCAGGACAGGTCCCGGGGCCGCCGGAGCGAGCGGCACGACGAGGGAGGACGAGAGAAGATGACCCACTCGGCGAGCGGTTCGTCCATCGGCCGGCGGTCCCTGCTGGCCGGCGCCGGCTCCGTGGGAGCGGCGGCGGCGCTGGCGCCCGTACCGGCGTCCGCGGCAACTCCCCCCGGCACGGCCCCGGCCGCGGGCGGGGGCGGAGGCGCGGGCGGGGGCGGCGCCTCGGGGAACTGGCCCGACCCCGAGCCGTACGGGCTCGCCGACACCCGCGCCGACCTGTGGCCGCGCGACGACAACTCCTTCGTGCTGCCGCTGGAGTTGCGCCCCCGCGACGAGGAGCGCGGCGTGGTGTGGATGCGCGACACGTACGTCAACTGCTTCTCCGTCGAAGGCCGTCCGCTGTACGTCGCCACCGGCACCACCCGCGTCCCCGGGCTGGAGACCGCGAGCCCGTGGAACGACGGGATCTTCGTCTGGACGGCCCGCTCCCTGCGCGGCCCCTGGAAGCTGGCGGACACCACCGGCATCCGGCCGGACGCGGAGAAGGGCAAGGTGTGGTCGCCGGAGTTCGCCGGCGAGAACCGGCCGGGGCGCACCGTCGTCGCGCCGTGGCAGGAGTACTGGCACGACGACATGTTCGGCAAGCGCGCCAACGCCTGGGCGCCGGAGGTGCACTACTTCCGCGGGCGCTGGTACATCGTGGCGTGCATGGGCGACCACTCGCGGCTGGTCGGCTCGTTCATGCTGGTGAGCGAGGGCGGGGTGGAGGGTCCTTACCGGCTGGTGGAGGGCAATCTCGCCAAGCCCTTCGGCGACCCGGTCAGGGGCGGCCCGGCGTTCATCGAGCCGGGCGCGTACCACCACATCGACGGCAGCCTCTACGGCGAGGGGGACGACGCCTGGCTGGTCCTCCACAACGACCTGTACGCGAAGTTCCGCGACGACATGGAGGACATCGTCCCGGCGACCGGCCTGCCGCGCTTCGAGCAGCAGCGCTACTCGCCCGAGCCGTATCTGGAGGGCGCCTACGTCTTCAAGCACCGCGGGAAGTACTTCCTGCTGCACGCCGCGTGGGACCGGGCCTCGCTCGACGCGTACGGCAGCACGCGGCACGCGTACGAGCCGGGCGGCGCCGGCCGGGTGCAGTACCAGTACGACGCGGTGGTGGCGGTGGCCGACCGCTTCGAGGGCCCGTACTCCAGGCGCTGGACCGCGGGCGTGGGCGCCGGGCACAACAACTTCTTCGCCGACGCGGACGGTGGGCTGTGGGCGACGTTCTTCCGCAACCCCAACTTCGGCTACTGGGCCGACCCCGCCCGCATCGCCGACGCCGCCGTCCCCGGCGTCGTGCGCCTGGAGTGGACCGGCGGCCGCGACGGGCGCATCTACGTGCAGCGCCGCCGGGGGCGTACGGCCGCGGACTGACCGCACTCCCCCGCTCCCGCCCGGCCCGCGGGTGATCGCCGCCAGGGGGCCCGACGCGCGGCGGACCGGTGGCAGACTGGCACCGGTCCGCCGAAGGAGCCCGCAGTGTCGATGATCAAAACCCTCCGCCACGCCGTGCGCAGGGCACCCCGGCGCACCGTGGACCTGAGCCACCACGCCCGCTCGCCGCTCGGCAGCGCGGTGGTGAACTGCGTGTCGTACCTGGACGGCGCCCGGCTCCAGCAGGGGAACTGCCCGGCCGCCGAGGCGCTGCGGCAGGTGCGCAGGCGCGGGCACGGCTTCGTGTGGATCGGGCTGCACGAGCCGCGGCAGGAGGAGTTCGCCGGGCTCGCGGACCTCTTCGGGCTGCATCCGCTGGCGGTGGAGGACGCGGTGCACGCGCACCAGCGGCCCAAGGTCGAGCAGTACGACGACACGCTCTTCGCGGTCTTCAAGACCGTGCGGTACGTGGAGCACGCGGAGCTGACCGCGACCAGCGAGGTCGTCGACACCGGCGAGCTGATGGTCTTCGCGGGACCCGACTTCGTGATCACCATCAGGCACGGGCCGCACGGCTCGCTGGGCCCGCTGCGCGAGGCGCTGGAGGCGGCGCCCGAGCAGCTCGCCCAGGGCCCGGCGGCGGTGCTGCACGCGATAGCCGACCACGTCGTCGACGACTACCTCGCGGTGACCGACGCGGTACAGCGCGACATCGACGACGTGGAGTCCGCCGTCTTCAGCGAGCACGCCCGCAGCGGCGACGCGGGCCGGATCTACCAGCTCAAGCGCGAGCTGCTGGAGCTGCGCCGGGCCGTCGCCCCGCTGGACCGGCCGCTCCAGCGCCTCGCCACCCGTCCCATACCGCACATCGCGCCGGGGATCCGGGCCTACTTCCGGGACGTGGCCGACCACCTGCAGCGGATCACCGACCAGATCACGTCGTACGACGCGCTGCTGGACTCCATCCTCCAGGCGCACCTGGCGCAGGTGACCGTGGCGCAGAACGAGGACATGCGAAAGATCACGGCGTGGGCGGCGATCATCGCGATCCCGACCATGGTGTGCGGGGTGTACGGGATGAACTTCGACCACATGCCGGGGCTGCAGTCGGTCTACGGGTATCCGGCGACGCTGCTGGTCATCGCGGTGGCCTGTTACGTGGTGCACCGGGGGTTCCGGCGCAACGGCTGGCTCTGAGGCCCCGTAGCACAGCCCTGGGACAGGTGTCCGGATCCGGCGGGCGTCCGCCACTCCGATCCGTTACGGAGTTGGCGTCCTTCTTGACTTAGAATCTGTCCACCGTAGGATCGGAGTCGGCGACAGCCACAGGAAACAGGAAGACCTCGTACGGCAGGAGACGAAGACTCCGACATGCGCGTACGCCGCCGTTTCGAACCGCACGGCTGCCCGGAGCCCGGTTCGAGGGTCGCGTCCAGGCGTAAACCGGCCACACCGCACGGTTCACGCCCGGCTGCCCCGGCGCTTCCGCACTTCCTCCGCCCCGCGGCCCCCGAGCACCGCACCCTCAACCGCATGGTCCGGAAGGATTTTCATGGCCGACAAGCCTGAAGCACACGTCACCGACACCAACCCGGAGGGGGCGGCAGGCTGCCCCGTCGCGCACGGCCGCGCCCCGCACCCGACCCAGGGCGGCGGCAACCGCCAGTGGTGGCCCGAGCGCCTCAACGTGAAGATCCTCGCCAAGAACCAGCCCGCCTCCAACCCCCTCGGCGAGGACTTCGACTACGCCGAGGCGTTCCGCGGCCTGGACCTGGCCGCGGTCAAGCGGGACATCGCCGAGGTGCTCACCACCTCGCAGGACTGGTGGCCGGCGGACTTCGGGAACTACGGCCCGCTGATCATCCGGATGGCGTGGCACAGCGCCGGTACGTACCGCATCCACGACGGCCGCGGCGGCGCCGGCTCCGGCCAGCAGCGCTTCGCCCCGCTGAACAGCTGGCCGGACAACGGCAACCTCGACAAGGCCCGCCGGCTGCTGTGGCCGGTGAAGCAGAAGTACGGCCAGAGCCTGTCCTGGGCCGACCTCATGATCCTCTCCGGCAACGTCGCGCTGGAGTCGATGGGCTTCGCCACCTTCGGCTTCGCCGGCGGCCGCGCCGACGTCTGGGAGGCCGAGGAGGACGTCTACTGGGGCCCCGAGACCGAGTGGCTCGGCGACAGCCGCTACAGCGGCGACCGCGAGCTGGAGAACCCGCTCGGCGCCGTGCAGATGGGCCTCATCTACGTCAACCCCGAGGGCCCCAACGGCAACCCCGACCCGATCGCCGCGGCCCGCGACATCCGCGAGACCTTCCGCCGGATGGCGATGAACGACGAGGAGACCGTCGCCCTCATCGCCGGCGGCCACACCTTCGGCAAGACCCACGGCAACGGCCCCGCCGACGCCGTCGGCCCCGCCCCCGAGGGCGCCCCGATCGAGGCCATGGGCCTGGGGTGGATCAGCAGCCACGCCAGCGGCAAGGGCGGCGACGCGATCACCAGCGGCCTCGAGGGCATCTGGACCGACACCCCCACCACCTGGGACAACAGCTTCTTCGAGATCCTCTTCGGCTACGAGTGGGAGCTGTTCAAGAGCCCCGCGGGCGCCCACCAGTGGCGGCCGAAGGACGGCGCCGGCTCGGACACCGTTCCCGACGCCCACGACCCGTCGAAGCGGCACGCCCCGACGATGCTGACGACGGACCTGTCGCTGCGCGTCGACCCGTCGTACGAGCAGATCTCGCGGCGCTTCAAGGACAACCCGGCGGAGTTCGCGGACGCCTTCGCCCGCGCCTGGTTCAAGCTCACCCACCGCGACATGGGCCCGAAGGTGCGCTACCTCGGCCCGGAGGTGCCGGCCGAGAACCTGATCTGGCAGGACCCGCTGCCGGAGGTCGCGCACGAGCTGGTCGACGCGGCGGACGTCGCGGCGCTGAAGGCCGCGGTGCTGGAGTCGGGCCTGTCGGTCTCCGAGCTGGTCTCGACGGCGTGGGCGTCGGCGTCGACGTACCGCGACAGCGACAAGCGCGGCGGCGCCAACGGCGCCCGCATCCGGCTGCAGCCGCAGATCGGCTGGGAGGTCAACGAGCCCGACCGGCTGGCGCGGGTGCTGCGCACGCTGGAGGGCGTGCAGGAGGAGTTCAACGCGGCGCAGTCCGGCGGCAAGCGGATCTCGCTCGCCGACCTGATCGTCCTCGCCGGCGCCGCGGGCGTCGAGAAGGCGGCCAGGGACGGCGGCGTCGAGGTCCAGGTCCCGTTCGCCCCGGGCCGTGCCGACGCCACCGAGGAGCAGACGGACACCGAGTCCTTCGCCGCGCTGGAGCCGGCCGCGGACGGCTTCCGCAACTACCTGGGCAAGGACACCCGGCTGCCGGCCGAGTACCTGCTGCTCGACCGCGCCAACCTCCTCGGGCTGACCGCCCCGGAGACGACCGCCCTCGTCGGCGGCCTGCGCGTGCTGGGCGCCAACCACCAGCAGTCCGCGCAGGGCGCGCTCACCGAGGCCCCGGGCACGCTGACGAACGACTTCTTCGTCAACCTGCTCGACCTGGACACCACGTGGACGTCGGCCAACGGCGACGGCCAGCTCTTCGAGGGCCGCGACCCGGCCACCGGCGAGGTCAAGTGGACGGGCACCCGGGCGGACCTGGTGTTCGGCTCGAACTCGGAGCTGCGCGCGGTGGCGGAGGTGTACGCGAGCGACGACGCCAAGGAGAAGTTCGTGCACGACTTCGTCGCGGCGTGGGACAAGGTCATGATGCTGGACCGCTTCGACCTGAGCTGAGTCCGGTCCGATCCCGATCCGACCCGTCCGGGCCGGCTCCCCTCCTCGTGAGGGGGCCGGCCCGGCGGCATTCGGGGCCAGGGGAGTTCGGCGAGGCCGAGAGCCGGGGTCCCGGCCGGGCGGAGGCGTTACGCGGCCATCGTCACCGACGTCCGGGCGAGGGCCGGGGTGCGGCGGCGGTCGCGGCGGGTACGGCGGGTGCGGCGGTCGTCGGCGAAGACGACGGCGCGGAGGACCGCGAAGCGGCCTATGCCCGCCAGGGCCGACGCGGAGAGGTAGACGGCCTGTTCGGTGACGACCGAGGGGTCCGGCTGTGCCTCGTGCAGCGCCAGCAGCGCGGCGGTGGTGAAGACGTAGCAGACGGCGACCGTCAGCGCCGACTGGAGGTGGACGCGCCAGCCGCCCCGCTCGCTGCGGAACGACACCCGGCCGTGCAGCTCGGTGGCCAGCAGCGTCGAGACCACGGTGATCAGCGCGTTGGCGACCATCATCGGCATGGCGCCGTCGAGGAGCACGAGCGCGCCGCTGGAGGCCAGTCCGACGCCGCCCCCGCAGGCCACGAACCGGGCGAAGGCCGCGACGGCCGGGCGGCTGGGGAGCTGGATCACGGTGTCCTCCGAGGTCGGTGCGCACCGCCGTTGCGATGACACCCTCGAAGTTACGGATCATCCGGGCCCGGCACGATCCGGGTTCCCCCCGGCCTTGGTAGGGGTTACCCCCCCTCCGCCCCTGAGGGCTGGCCTCCCCCTGCGGTAGCGGTCAGCGCCACCGCACCCACCGCCCCCGGCCCCGAACACCCCTTCCTGCCAGCGCAGTTCCCCCGTCTCGTCCTGGAACGTCCCGGTCGGACCGGCCGCGCCGAGGGTCGCCGGCCGTACGACGGTCCGCGCGCTTCACCGCCCGGGCGGCCGGGGTCCGGCTGCGGCGGGCGGTGCGGCGGAGGGGGTCAGTGGACGACGTCGAAGACGTTCTTCTGGATGCCGTTGGCGTACGCCTCGGCGGAGACCAGCTTGAGCTTCTGGGTGTCCTTCGAGGTGTCGCTGTACAGGCGCTTGCCCGCGCCGAGCAGCAGCGGGAAGACCAGCAGGTGGTAGCGGTCGATGAGGCCCGCGTCCGCGAGGCTGTGGTTGAGGGTCGCGCTGCCGTGGACGCTGATCGGCCCGCCCTCCGTCTCCTTCAGGGCGGCGACGTCGTCGAGGGAGCGCAGGATGGTGATGTCGCCCCAGTCGGTGACGAGGTCGTCCTCGGCGAGGGTGGTGGAGACGACGTACTTCGGCAGCACCTTGTATCTGGCGAACTCCTCCATCCCCGGCCACACCGGGCTGAACGCCTCGTAGCTGACCCGGCCCATCATCAGCGCGCCGGCTTCCTCCTGCTCCTCGCCCTTCATCGCGTACGCCTCGGGGAGGAACTCGACCTCCTTGAAGGTCCAGCCCGAGTTGCGGTAGCCGGGCTCGCCGCCCGGGGCCTCCATGACGCCGTCGAGGGAGACGAACGCGGTGCTGATGAGAGTACGCATGGTCGGTGGCTCCTGATCCGGTGATGGCTGCGGCGGGGTGGCCCCGCGCCGCTTGCGGTCATCCTTTACGACGGCCCTGACACCCGGAAGTCATCGCTCGCCGCACGCTTGCCTTCCGCCCCGGCCTCAGTAGCGCAGCACCGCCGCGATGCGGTCGTGGTCCGCGAGGGCGTCGTCGGGGACGAACGTGACCTCGGCGCCGGTGTCGAGGGCCTGCTCGACGATCTCGTCCACGATGTCGTGGCGGGCCTGCGGGTCGTCGTCCTCGGCCGGGACCAGGTGGTCGTCGTCGGCCGAGCGCACGGTGATGCGGTAGTTCTCCTCCACGACCAGGCGGTGCACGCGGCCGTCGGCGACCTTCGACCAGACCTCGTCCACCCCGCCCGCGAACGCCCGGCGGCCCCGGGCGTCGTCCAGGGCGGCGATGGCCGCGGCGGCGTGCTGGCGCGCCTGGGTCTCCAGGGCCGGGGCGACGGTACGGGCGACCGCGTCCGGCGGGCCCTGGGCCAGGCCGCCGTGGGGGATGTGGACGGCGGTGGCCGAGGCGGTGCCGGTGTCGGCGAGGAGCGCGAGGGCGGCGTCCGCGCCGGTGGCGTAGAGGGGCCGGGGGTCCCTGGCGAGGACCGTGTGCAGCGCGGCGTCGGCGTCGCGCAGGAAGATGCGGACCTCCTCGTCGCGGAACGTGCTGGGCGTGTCCCCGATCTGCTCCTCGCGCTCCACGTCCGGGTTGTCCAGGGTCCTGGTCATCGGGAAGCCGTCGGCCGTGGCCTCGGTGATCCGCTCGCCCGAGCCGCTCCACAGGGTGACGCGGTCGGCGGCCAGGGACAGCACCCAGTACGGGCGCTGCGCCGCGTAGGCCGCGACCAGGTTGCGGGTGAGGAACGAGTCGGCGAGCACGACCCGTTCGGGCACGGCGCGCGGGAGGGCGAAGACGTGGTGCTCGGCCACGGTGGCGAAGATGACGAGGCCGTCGAGCGCCAGGGAGAGATCGGTCTCCTGGACTGCCGCGTCGAGTTGCGCGCGGATCTCCTCGCGGGCCGCGCGGGTCACTCCGGGGTCGCGGTCGAGCTGCCGCTCGGCCTCGGCGAGGACGTTGCGCAGCCGTACGGAGTCCTCCGCGTTGCGGGGCGCCCGCCGGTGCGTGGGCAGGGTGAGCGACACGGCGGGGTACGGGCGCCGCTCGCGCAGTTCCGCGAGCGCCGTGGGGGTGAGCGAGGTGTCCATCGTGCCTCTCCAGGTCCTTCGGCCGTCGGTGCGGCGGGGGTCAGGGCCGGTCAGGGCCGGTTCGGGGCTCGGGGTCGGAGCGTGGGGGTCGGTGCCGGGTCAGGAGCGCTCACCCGCGCCGCGTACGACGGCGACCGGGCAGTGCGCGTGCTGCAGGAGCGCGTGGCTGACCGAGCCGAGGAGCAGCCCGGCGAAGCCGCCGTGGCCGCGGGCGCCGGTGACGAGGAGGCCGGCGTCCTTGCTGGCCTCGATGAGCAGTTCGCGGGCCGAGCCCTCGACGGCGGTACGTTCGACGCGTACGTCCGGATACGACTTCTCGGCACCCGCCAGCGCCTCGGCGAGCACCCGGTCGCCCGCCGCGGCCTTCCCCTCCGGGGCGGCCCCGGCCGGCTCGTCCCGGCGCGGCGAGAACGCGGTCCAGGCGCTCCCCACGTGCAGCGCGACGAGCCCGGTGCGCCGCCTGGCCGCCTCGGCGAAGGCGAACTCCACGGCGGCGGCCCCGGCCGGCGAGCCGTCGACCGCCAGCAGCACGGGACCGCGCGGGCCCGCGCCGCCGACGCGTACGACGAGCACGGGGCAGTGGCCGTACGCGGACAGATGGACCGCCGTCGAGCCCACGAGCAGCCGGGCGAACGCGCCGAGGCCGCGGCCCGCGACCACCGCCAACTGCGCCGTCTTCGACTCCTTGACCAGGACCTCCATGGCCTCGCCGGTCACGACGGCCCCGTGGACCTTGACGCGGGGCTCCGAGGTGCGGGCGTGCGCCACGGCGTCTTCGACGACCTTCTCGGCCTCCTTGCGCAGCGCGGTGTCCCCCGGGAGCATCGCGGCGGCGCCGGGGTAGGCGCCGAAGGCCGGCCAGAGGAACGCGTGCACGACCCGCAGGGGGCACCCGCGCAGCTTCGCCTCGCGCGCGGCGGCCGCGACCGCGTCGAGGCCCGCCGCGGAGCCGTCCACGCCCACGACGACCGGCGCAGTCTCCATCCCGCCACTCTCCGTTCCCGCGCGCCACACGCCTCCCGCGGGCCGCACACCAGGGGTACTGACCCGAGCCTGTGCCACCCGCGCCGGACACACCAGCGCTGCGCCCGCAGTCGGGTGACCCCCCGGGAGGGCCCGCCGGCGCGACCAGGACCGGGAGGAGCCGGCCGCGGGGACCGGGGAGTGCGGTGCCGGTGATCCGTGACGACCGCTACGGGGCCGCGTTCATCAGGTCCAGGGCGCTCTGCTGGCGGGCCGCGTCGGTCTTGTCCAGTGGGCCGTACCAGCGCAGGCCGTACTGGTCGAGCGCGTTGCGGTCGGAGGCGTGGGCGCGGTCCGCCTGGCGTTCGAGGTAGGCGGTGTACGGGTGGCCGGGCAGGGCGGCGTTGAGCTTGCCCAGGCCGCGGACGTGGGCGCCCTTGAAGGAAGGGCCGTCCGCGCCGCAGTCGCCCGACTCGCAGGGGTCGCGCAGGATGCCGTCCGCGGTGTGCAGCGACGGCGCCGTGGTCGCGGCGTCGGCGAGGCGGCGGGCGGTGGTCAGGAGGGCGTCCTCGCCGGTGGCGCGGTGGAGTTCGGTGAGGGCGCCGAGCAGCACGCCCTGGTTGTACGACCAGACCGGCTGGCCGTTGTTGCGGCAGGTGCCCAGGTCGATGCCGTCGTTGACCAGGGAGGAGCCGTTGATCATGCCGGTGCCCTGGAACCAGGTCCAGCCGTCGCGCGCCCGCTTCAGATACGCGGTGTCGCCCGCGATGCGGTTGTGCAGGGCCGCGTTGAGGTGGATGTAGAGGGAGTTGGAGATGGCGTTCTTGTACGTCTTCGCCTGGCTCCACCACACGCCGCCGCCGCAGCGGCCGTCCCAGTACGCGGCCATGTGGTCGGCGTCGGCGCGGGCGGTGTCGAGGTAGCGGCGGTCGCCGGTCAGGTCGTACGCGGCGATCCAGGCCAGGCCCCACCAGCCGGTGTCGTCGATGTAGTCGTTGCGGAACTGGCCCTGGTGGGCGCCGAGCTGGCGGTCGTAGGTGTGCGCGACGGCGTACTCGTAGCTGCGCATGCCGCTGACGCGGATGTTGTCGATGACGGCGGTGAGGGCGTTGGCGGAGTTCCACCAGCCGGTGGTGGCGAAGAGGCCGGTGCCCTGGTCGTAGAAGGACATCTGCGCGGTGGCGGCGGCGGTTCTGCGGTCCCAGGCGTTCCAGGTGCTGCGGGCCCACGGGGTGCAGGCGATGTCGGGGCGGTCGGCGGCCTTGCCGCAGGCGCGCAGGGCGCCGACGCCGCGGTTCGCCCAGTCGTCGACGTTGTACATGCCGGTGCGCCAGCCGCGCTGGCCGACCGGGACGGCGGTGTTGCCGAGCCGGCTGCCGGAGGCCCAGGTGCGGCCACCGTCGAAGGAGCGGTCGAGCCAGACCTCGTCGCCTGGGCTGCCGTTGCCGATCGTCGCCCAGCCCATGGCGCTGTCGTCGTCCACGTGCAGCGCGAGGGTGCGGGAGAAGAGGGTGGCGGTGACCGCGGTGCGGTCGCGGGCGGCCTGGGCGGGGTCGCGGGCATCGCAGTAAACGTTGCAGATCCGGGCGGGTTCGGGCGCGGCGGATGCGGGTTGCGCCGCGGATGTGGGGGCGGGGACGGCGGCCAGGGAGCCGGCGGCGAGCGCGGCCGCCGCCGTCAGCGTCGCTAAGCGCTTCATATGCACCACAGTGACCGGATGTCATGTTTACGTCAATGACTTCGGCCCCGGGTCTGGACGGCGCGCCCGGGTGGTGGTGTCGTACGACATGAGCCTCATCTTTATAACGTTGTAGAGCCGGAGGAACCCCCGTGCCCACTCCCCCACACCCCCCGCGCCCACCACGAGCACGCCGGTTACGCGGCCGGCCGCGCGCGGCCGCCGCCGTCTTCGCCCTCGTCGCAGCCCTCCTCGGTACGGGCCTCAGCGCCGCGCCCGCCGCCACCGGGGACCGGTCCGCTGGGGACCGGGCCGCAGCCGACTGGACCCCCAAGCCCTCGCCCATGACCACCCCCTGGACCGGCGACGTCCCCGTCGACGCCCCGCTGCCCGAGTACCCCCGCCCCCAGCTCACCCGCCCCGACTGGGCCAACCTCAACGGCATCTGGGACTTCGCCGTCACCGGCCGCGACGCCGGGCCGCCGGCCGCGTACGACCAGCAGATCCGCGTCCCGTTCGCCGCCGAGTCCGCGCTCTCCGGCGTCCAGCGCCGCATCACCGAGAACGACAAGCTCTGGTACCAGCGCACCTTCACCGTCCCCGCCGGCTGGTCGGGACGCCGCGTCGTGCTCAACTTCGGCGGCTCGGACTGGGAGACGACCGTCCTGGTCAACGGCCGTGCGGCCGGCGCGCCGCACCGCGGCGGCTTCGACGCCTTCAGCCGGGACATCACCGACCTGCTGACCGCCGGCACCAACACCCTCACCGTCTCGGTGTACGACCCGACCGAGGCCGGTGGCCAGGCGGTCGGCAAGCAGCGCCGCGACCACGACATCGTGCCGCACCCCGGCGGCGGCATCTTCTACACCGCCGCCTCCGGCATCTGGCAGACCGTCTGGCTGGAGCCGGTCGCGCCCGCGCACGTCACCCGGCTCGACCTGGTGCCGGACCTCGGCGACGACTCCCTCGACGTCACCGTCCACGGCGCCGGCCTCGCCGGCCACACCGCGCGCGTCACCGTCCGCGACGGCGGCACCGTCGTCGGCACCGCCACCGGGCCGGCCGGCGGTGCGTTCTCCGTCCGCGTCCCCGACCCGCGGCTGTGGTCTCCCGACGATCCGTTCCTCTACGACGTACGCGCCGAACTCCTCGCCGCCGACGGCACCCCGGTCGACACCGTCGGCAGCTACGCCGGCATGCGCTCCGTGGGCCTCGCCGAGGTCGGCGGCGTGCAGCGGCCCGTGCTCAACGGCGAGTTCGTCTTCCAGACCGGCACCCTCGACCAGGGCTACTGGCCCGACGGCATCTACACCGCCCCCACCGACGAGGCGCTCAAGTACGACCTCCAGGCGATGAAGAACCTCGGCTTCAACATGGTCCGCAAGCACATCAAGGTCGAGCCGCAGCGCTGGTTCTACTGGGCCGACCGGCTCGGCCTGCTGGTCTGGCAGGACATGCCGTCGATGGCCACCGGCAAGACCCCGGACGCCGCGGCCCGCGTGCAGTGGGAGGCGGAGTACGACGCCGTGATCGACCAGCACCTCAGCTCGCCCGCGCTGGTGACCTGGGTGAACCAGAACGAGGGCTGGGGGCAGTACGACCAGGCCAGGATCGCCGACGAGGTCAAGGCCCGCGACCCCTCCCGGCTGGTCGACAACATGAGCGGGGTCAACTGCTGCGGCTCCGTCGACGGCGGCAACGGCGACCTCGTCGACAACCACGTCTACGTCGGCCCCGGCAACACCGCGCCCGAGGCGGACCGCGCCGCCGTCCTCGGCGAGTACGGCGGCCTGGGCTACAAGGTCCCCGGCCACGAGTGGTACCCCGGCGGCGGCTTCAGCTACGAGGACCAGCCGAGCCCGGCGGCGCTGAACGACCGCCTCACGGGGCTCCTCGACGACCTGCGCGAGCACTCCCTGCCCGCCGGCCTGTCGGCCTCCGTCTACACCGAGACCACCGACCTGGAGAACGAGGCCAACGGGCTGCTCACGTACGACAGGCAGGTGACGAAGGTCGACGCCGCCCGCGTCCGGGCGGCCAACGAGGCGCTGATCGCCGCCTCCCGCGACCCCGCGGCACCGGTGACGCTGCCCGTGGGCGCGTACGTCTCGCTGCGCGTGACCACCCCCGGCCACACCGACCGCTACCTGCGCCACACCGACGCCCTCGCCACCACCGAAGTCGTCACCGCGGCCAGCGGCGACCTGCTCAAGCGGGACGCCACCTGGAAGGTCGTACGCGGCCTCGGCAACCCGCGCTGCTACTCCTTCGAGTCCCGCAACTACCCCGGCGAGTACCTGCGCCACCGGGAGTTCCGGGTGCGCCGCGAGGCGGGCGACGGGGTGCTGTTCCGCGAGGACGCCACGTTCTGCCCGGCACCCGGCAGCGGCGGGGTGCGGCTCTCGTCCGCGAACTTCCCGGGCAGCTTCGTCCGCCACATCGGCTCCGAGGTGTGGCTGGCCCGGCAGGGCGCGGGCCACCCCTGGGACGACCCGGCCACCTTCACCGAGGACACCACCTGGTCCGTGGCCGCACCCTGGGCACCGTAGGGCGGAGCCGCCGCAAGGCGGGGCCGGCCGGGGAGCCCCCCGGCCGGCACGCCGGCGGGCCGGCCGCGGTCAGGCGATCTTCATCGTCGCCATCATGCCCATCGCGGAGTGGTCGAGCATGTGGCAGTGGTAGACGTACGAGCCCCGGTGGGTGTCGAACGTCGCCTGGACCCTGACCGTCTCGTTCGGGCGCAGGTTGACGGTGTCCTTCAGCCCCGCCTCGCCCGGGCCCGGCGCCTGGCCGTTGCGCTCCAGGACGCGGAACTGGACGAGGTGCATGTGGAAGTTGTGCCACGCGATCTGGTTGAGGTTCCTGATCGTCCAGATCTCGCTGGCGCCGAAGCGGATCTGCTGGTCCACCCGGGCCGGGTCGTACAGCTTCTCGTCCATGTACGCCTGCGGGTTCGGCCGGCCGTCCTCGTCCATCCGCAGGGTGACGGTGCGCTCGGCGGTCGGCTGCGGCAGCGGCGGCAGCTCGCGCAGCACGTCCGGGACGCGGCTGCTGTCCTTCGCGGTCCTGACGATGTCGAAGCGCAGCACCTGGCCGACGAGTTCCGGGCTGCCGAAGCCGCCGGTGTTCTTCAGCACGACGCTGCTGCCGACCGGGTAGCGGGAGAAGTCGATGACGACGTCGGCGCGCTCGGCGGCGGACAGCGGAATGGCGGTGGTGCGGTGCGGGCGCGGCAGCAGCCCGCCGTCGGAGCCGATCTGGATCATCTCGCCGCCGTCCTCCAGCCCCAGCTCCATGAAGCGCTGGTTGGAGCAGTTGAGCAGCCGGATGCGGTACTTGCGGGCGGCGACCTGGACGTACGGGTACGCCTTGCCGTTGGCGATCATCGTGGACCGCTGCCGGTCGCCCATCGTGTAGTGCAGTCCCGTCGCGTCCACGTTGGCGTCGCGGATGGCGATGGGCAGGTCGTACTGCCCGGTGGGCAGCGGCAGCGCCTCCTCGACCTCGTCGGTGATGAGGTACTGGCCGGCCAGCCCGCGGTAGACGTTCTCGGACTCGATGTGGTGGGCGTGGTCGTGGTACCAGAGCGAGGCGTGCGGCTGGGTGTTGGGGTAGTAGTACGTACGGTCCGCGCCCGGGGCGATGGTCTCCATCGGCTGGCCGTCGTGCTGCGGGTCCACCTCCCCGCCGTGCAGGTGCACCGACGCGGGCACGTCGAGCCGGTTGCGCTGCTGGATGACGACGGGCCGGCCGCGGCGCGCCCTGATCAGCGGGCCGGGGAAGCTCCCGTTGAAGGTGAGCACCTGGGACTGGACGCCGGGCAGTATCTCCGCGGTCCCCGGCTGCATCGTCATGACGTAGACGTCGACGCCGCCGCCCGACGACACCGGCGACAGCACCGTGGGCCGTGGCATGGGCTGGGTGAAGGGCGTGACCGCGGGCGCGGCGTTCGCCGCCCGCGCTGCGCCGGCGGGCTCGGCCCCGGCCGGTGTGGTCACCAGCGGGACCAACGCCGCCCCGGTCACCCCCGTGCACGCCGTTGCCATACCCGCAGCGAGCACCCTGCGCCGACTCACCATGAATATTGCCTCCATCGAACTGTGAACTGTGTGCGCCCCGGATCGCCGGATCGCCACGGCGCTGTGGCGGACGGGAATCGGGGGCGCGGGAGGGATGAGGGTCGTGGCGTCCAGACGGTTCCGAGGCCGTGTCACCCGGGCCGTGGACAGTCCGTGCGGTCACCGGTGCGGGCCGGGTCCGGGAGCCTTTGGGCCCGGCCCGCAACGGGTTCTGCGGGATCCGTAACGGATCGACAGGGAGGTGTGAGCGACTCGCACCTCGCGTCGGCAGTATGGATCGCCCCGCTTGGGACTGACTTGATTTCATGCAGGAGGGATGGCGGCAAAGCCCGAAGCAGACTGATTTATTCTTCAACGACCTGAACGCGGGCCGGGCGCGGCCACGCCCGGTGGCCGGCCGGCCTGCGGGCCGCGGGCAGCGCTCCGCCGCAGGTGGGCAGCAGGGGGAGCGGTCCGCCGGCCGGCGGGCGGCCGGGACGGCAGCCGCGGAACGCTCGCCTCCACCCGGCCCCGGCCGCTCACTTCTTGACGACTTCTTTACTCACCGCCTGGCGGGCAGGCGCCGCGGCAGCGGGGCCGCGGTACCCGGCACGGTGCCGCCCTCGCTCAGCCCGAAGCGGCGGTGGAAGCGGCGCAGGGGGCCCGGGGCGTACCAGGCGGAGCGGCCGAGGAGGCGCATCGCGGCGGGTACGAGGACGCCGCGTACCGCCACCGCGTCGATGAGGATGGCCAGCCCGGTGCCCAGGCCGAACATCTGCATGAAGCTGATCTGCGCGGTGCCGAAGGCGAAGAAGCTCACCGCGAGCAGGCAGGCCGCGGCGCTGACGATGCGTCCGGTGTGCCCGAGGCCGTCGGCCACGGCCGTCCCGTTGTCCGCGCCCTGCTCGTGCAGCTCCTTGATCCGGCTGGTGACGAACACCTCGTAGTCCATGGACAGGCCGAAGGCGATGCAGAACATCAGCATCGTCATCGACACCTCCATCGGCTGGGCGGTGAAGCCGAAGACCGAGGAGAGGTTGCCGTCCTGGAACATCCACGTCATCACGCCCAGGGTGGCGCCCAGGCTGATCAGGTTGAGGACCAGGGCGCGCAGCGGCTGCACCACGCTGCCGGTGAAGAGGAAGAGCAGCACGAAGGTGCTGAGCACGACGAGCGCGACGGCGATCGGCAGCCGGTCCGCCAGCGAGTCCCTGGAGTCGACGAGCGCCGCGGCGACCCCGCCGACCTGCGGTTCCGTTCCCCCGGGCGGCGCGACCGCGCGCACGTCCGCGACCAGCCGCTGACCGGCGTCCGACTTCGGCGCGGCCTCGCCGACGACGCTGAGCTGCTGCGCGCCGGGGCGGCCGAGCGCGGGGTTGCCGGCGCCGGCCTCCTCGCCCGCGGCGTAGGTCGCGGTGCTCGCCTCGACGCGGACGACGCCGTCCAGGCCGGAGAGTTCGCCCGCGTACGCCGCCAGCGGGGCCCCGGCGACGGCCCCGTCGATGACGACGTGGACGGCCCCGTCGTCGTTGCCCGCGAAGTCCTCCCGCAGCACCGTGGCGACCTGGCGGCTCTCGGAGTCCTCGGGCAGCACCCGCTCGTCCGGCGTGCCGAACGTGATGCCCAGCAGCGGGCTCGCCGCGAGCAGCAGCACCGCGAGCACCGGCAGCGCCGTGACCGCGGGCCGCCGCATGACGGTACGGGCCAGCCTCCCCCACAGCGGCGCACGGGAGTCACCGCGCCGGGACTTCGCCCACGGCAGCCTGCCGCCGTTGACGCGGTGGCCCAGCACGGCGAGCAGCGCAGGCATCACGAAGAGCGTGCTCAGCGCGGCGATGGCGACGACGCCGACCCCGGCGTAGCCGAAGGAGCGCAGGAAGTACTGGGGGAAGACCATGAGCGCCGCGAGCGCGGCGGCCACGGTGGCGGCGGAGAACACGACGGTACGGCCCGCGGTGTGCACCGTGGTGCGCACGGCGTCGGCGACGGACGCGCCCGCGCCGAGCTGCTCGCGGAACCGGCTGACCATCAGCAGCGCGTAGTCGATGCCCAGGCCCAGGCCGAGTGCCGTGGTCAGGTTGACCGCGGAGACGGAGACATCGGTGACGCTGCCGAGGACGAAGAGCTGCGCGAACGTGCCGGCAATGGCGATGAGCGCGATGGCCAGCGGCAGCAGCGCGGCGACCACGCTGCCGAAGACGAACAGCAGCAGCACCAGTGTCAGCGGCACGGCGATCGCCTCGGCGAGCACCAGGTCCTTCTGCACCTGCGGCGACAGCTCGACGTCCACGGCGCTGCCGCCGCCGGCCCGGACGTCGAGCCCGCCGGCCCGCTCCCCGGTGAAGGCGTCGACGACGCCCTCGGCGTTCTCCGCGCGCTCCGTCTCGTCGCCCTCGACGTGCGCGAGCACCAGGGCCTCGCCGCGGTCCTGCGAGCGCAGCGCGGGATTGCCCGCGTCCCAGTACGAGACGACGTTCGTGACCCGGTCGTCGGCCTTCAGCTCGGTCACCAGGTCCCGGCCGCCCGCCGCGACCGGCCGGGCGTCGACGTCGGCGCCGTCCCGGGTGGCCCGTACCAGCAGGACGAGGTTCGTCTCCCCGCCGAACTTGTCGTCGATGATCTCGCCGGCCCGGGTGGACTGGGCGGACGGGTCGTCGTAGCCGCCGCCCTTGAGCTGGGCGAAGGCGCCGGCGCCGAGGGCGCCCATGAGGACGACGGCCACGGCGGCGACGACGAGGACCAGCCGGGACCGGCGGATCGCCAGCTCGGCTATGCGGTGGAACACGAGAGGTCTCCTTTGTGTATGTAACGCGATATGTCCGTCAAGTGGCAAGGGGCGGGCCCGGGTCGACGTGAAGGGGGGCCGGCGCGCACGACGGTAGCCAGGCGGCGGAGAATTTGGCAGTGTTAAGTTTTTCTGACAAGCCGCCGGCGAACGGGGAGTTGCCATGGCCGTGGACGAACGCCCCGCGCCCCCGCCGTCGCTGCGCGAGCGGCGCCGGGCGGTCGCGGTCCGGGAGATCGTGGACGCCGCCGAGGCGCACATCGTGGAACACGGCCCGGCGGCCCTGTCACTGCGGGCGGTCGCGCGCGGGCTGGGGATGACGGTGCAGGCGCTGTACCACTACTTCCCCAGCAGGGACGCGCTGCTGACGACGCTCATCACCAAGACGTACGACGACCTGGCGGCGGCGGTGCAGGAGGCTGCGGACGCGGCCGGCGGCACCCCCGGGGACGGGGCGGGGTTCGCCGCCGCGACAGAGGGCTACCGCCGCTGGGCGGTGGCCAACCCGGAGCGGTTCCAGTTGATCTACGGCACCCCGTTGCGGTACTACGCGGCGCCCGCCGAGGGGCCGACCACGCAGGCGGTGCGCAGGATGAGCGCCGTCTTCGAGCGCGAGATGTTCCGCGGGTACGGGAGGGACCGGCTCGCCGCCGCCGACCTCCCGCCCCTCTCCCCCGAACTCCACGCCGTGCTCGACGGCTTGCGCGGCGGCGACCCGGCGGCGCTGCCGCCGGCGGCGGTCGCGCTGCTGTTCAGCGCGTGGGGGCACATGCACGGGCTGGTGGTGCTGGAGGTGTTCGGCCACACCGCGTTCCTCGGCGACCACCGCGCCGAGCTGTTCCGCCTGTCGATGCGCAACCTCCTCACCGACACCCGCCGCCGCATCCCGGCCGGCCCGTAGCCCGCCGGCGGACGGTACCGCCAGGCGCGGGCCCGGCGCCGCACGCGGTGGGCCCGGCGGAGGGGGTCGAGGGGCCGCCGTCAGGCCGCCGGTTCTCCCTCGTTGCGGGTGCGGTAGGCGTCCACTTCGGCCCGCAGGCGCTCGGCCTCGTCGTGCTCCCCCAGCTCGTCGAGGTAGAACGCCTGCCACTCGCGGCAACCGAGGGCTTCCGGGTGGTCGGGACCCTCGACGCGCGCCCAGTCCGTCGCGACCGCACCGGTCAGCCGGGCCGCCTCGGCATGGTCCCCCGTCCCGCCGACGTAACGGGCGTGGAAAATGCGCGCGTTCAGGGTGTCCCGGTAGTCGGGCCCCATGACGCGCTCCCAGTCGGCCGCGACCTCGCCCATCAGCCGCGCCGCCTCGGCGTACTCGCCCGCCTCCCCGAGCTCCCACGCGCTGAGGTGCCGGGCGAGCACGGTGTCGCGGTGGTCGGGGCCGTGGAGGCGCGCGTGGTCGGCGGCCAGTCCCGCGTGCAGCCGGGCGGACTCCACGTGCTCCCCGGACGCGCCGAGAAGGGAAGCGTGGCGCTCGCGCGCGCCCAGGGTGTCGTCGTGGTCCGGGCCCAGGACGCGGCCCGTGTCGGCGGCCAGTTCCGCATACGCGCGCGCCGCGGCCGCATGCTCCCCGGCGTCACCGAGATGGCGGGCCCGGCTGCCGCGGGCGGCCAGGGTCTCAGCGTGGTCGGGGCCGCGTACCCGGGACAGGGCGGGCACGAGTTCGCCCATCAGACGGGCCCCTTCCGCGTGGTCCCCCGCCATCCCGACGCAGTGGGCGTGGAGCATGCGGGCGACCAGGGTCTTCTCGTGGTTGCGGCCGTGCACCCGGATCCGGTCGTCGAGGAGGACCGCGAACAGGCGCGCCGCCTCCGCGTAGTCACCCGCGTCCGCGAGGTGGAGGCCGTGCAGGTGGCGGGCGAGCAGGGTGTCGGGGTGGTCGGGGCCGAGCACGCGTACGGAGTCCGGGACGAGGTCCGCCAGCAGGCGTACGGCCTCCTCGTGCCCGCCCGCGTTGCCGACGGCCTCGGCGTGGCCCCGGCGGGTGGTCACGGTGTTGCGGTGGTCCGGCCCCACGCGGCGTACGAACTCCGGGACCAGGTCCGCCAGCAGGCTCGCGGCCTCCGCCTCCCGGCCCGACCGCGCGACGGCCATGGCGTGGTGCTGGCGGGTGAACATGACGTCGAGATGGTCGGGCCCCTGCACCCGGCTGCGGTCCGCGACCAGCTCGGCCAGCAGCCGGGCGGACTCCTCGTGCTCGCCCGACCTGCCGAGCCTGAGTGCGTGCCGGTGGCGGCGGCGCAGCGCGCGGGGGCGGTCCTCCTTCGGCAGGCGACCGGACCTGGCGGCGGCGGGCGGGGGTTCCGGCTCCGGCTGCCCGCCCGGATCCGTGGGGGTGTACCGCGGCGGCGCGGTGGCCGTGGGCGCGTCGTGCGGGGGCGGCGGAGCGCCGTCGGGCTCGGTGGCCCGTGCCGTACCGGGTACGGCGCGGGCCTCGATGAGGGTGTGCACGGCCTCGGGCCACGGCGCCGAGGCCGCGAAGTCGTCGCCCGGGTCCCACTCCGCGCCGATCAGGCCGAGGAGTTCGGCGAGGGTGGGCCGGTCGTCCTGGTTCTTGGCCAGGCACGCGGCGACGAGGGTGCGTATCCGCTCGGGCACCTCGTCCAACTGCGGTTCCGCCGTGACCACGCGATGCAGGACGCCCAGCGGCGTGCCGTGCCCGAACGGCGCGACGCCGCCGGCGGCGTAGGCCAGCACGGCACCGAAGGAGAAGACGTCTCCTGCCTGCCGGACGTCGCCGTCCTGGGCCTGCTCTGGGGACATGAACCCCGGCGTGCCGATGGTCGCGCCGGTCCCGGTGAGCACGGTGCCGTCCACGGCCCGGGAGATCCCGAAGTCGATGACCCGCGGGCCGTCCGCGGCCAGCAGCACGTTCGACGGCGTGAGGTCGCGGTGGAGCAGCCCCTCGGCGTGGATGGCCTGCAGCGCCTCGACGAGTCCCGCGGCCAGCGGCCACACCGCGGCCTCGGGGAACGGCCCGGCCGCGCGCACGGCTTCCGCCAGGGAGGGGCCCGGGACGTAGAGCGTGGCGATCCACGGCGGATCGTCCTCCGGGCCCGCGGCCATCACGGGCGCGGTGTACGCGCCGCTGACCGACCGCGCGGCGGCGACCTCCCGCCGGAACCGGCCGCGGAACTCGGGCTGCCGGGCCAGATGGGCGTGCACCACCTTCACCGCCGCGGCCCGTCCGCCGGGCGACCGGGCGAGGAAGACCTCCCCCATACCGCCCGCGCCCAGCCGGCCGCGTAGCACGAAGTCGCCCACCCGGGCGGGATCCCCATCCGCCAGCGGCTCCACGGCACTCCTCCCTCCGCGCCGGAGCACACGTCCCCCGGCACTGCTCGCCCCCTACCCAATCACCAAGCGGGCCCCCGGTAGTTGACCTTGGCACGACCGGCACTCCGGATCGGCGGGGGACGGGGCGCGCGGTACCCGGGCACGGCGGGCGGGAGCGGGAATCGTGGGACGTGTGCGGCGGGGCGTGGCCGGGCTCGCGCTGCTCGTGGTCCCCGGGCCGGCGGGGCCCGCCGTCCGCACCGGCGGCGACGGGGACGTGGACAGGCACGGGGGCGGGAGCACGGGCAGGACGCGAAGGCGCCGGGTTCGAGGCCGCCACCGGCGAGTTGGTGACGGAGTTCGGCCCGGGCGGCACGACGAGTCCCCATCAGACGTGCCCCGACTCGGCCCGGTATCGGGCCACGGACTTCCGGTCGGTGGCGGGCGACGCGCTCGCGGAGCGGCTCCGACCGTTCGCGGCGGGCCGCCGCTGACACCGGCGACCGCCGCGGACCCGCGGGGGGGGGCGCGGCGGTCGCGGTGCCGTAGCGCACGCGGCCGGCCGTACGTGAACGGGCGCGGGGCCCGCGCCCGTTCACGTACGCGCTCGGATCCTCAGGACAGCAACTGCTTCCACACCGTCGCGTCCAGCTCCCGGCCCGACGGCGCCCGCCGCCCGCGGCCGAGCAGCGCCTCGACGGCCTTCGAGACCTCGCCGCCGGCCCCGGCGCGCCCGCGCGGGGTGATCAGCGGCCAGATGTCCGCGCCGAGGTACCCGGTCTCGTCGTTGCGCTTGTGGTACTCCGCCGAGCAGGAGTGCCGCTCGACGCCGCTGTCCTTGCCGAGCTTCGCCACGGCCCGCTTCGTCTCGGGGCCGAAGATCCCGTCGGCGGGCAGCCCGGTGAACCCGCGGGCGCGCAGCAGGTGCTGCGCCGCGCGCACCACGGAGCCGCTGTCGCCGGGGCGCAGCAGCGGCCAGACGGCGGTCCGCTCGGGCTTCGGGGCACCGAGCACCCCGGCCACCGCGTCGCGCAGCTCCGGCAGGCGGGCGTAGAGCACGTCGCCGGGGCACTCGGTGGAGTTGAAGTCGCGGTGGCCCATGATGTTCTCCACCGGCCGCCCGTACTGGCCGGCGATCCAGGCGACCATCGCGACGAGCGAGTCCCACAGCGCGGCGGGCACGTCGACGTCGGTGTAGAGGCCCTCGTTCTCGATGCCGATGACCTCGCTGTTGCGGCCGCCGACGTTGGCGCCCTGCACGTGCTGGGTGCCGCCGCGCACGACGTCGAGGCTCTCGTGCCGGCCTTCGAGGCAGTAGCCGCCGCGGCTGATGGTGAACTGCTGGCCGGTGTCGCCCCACCCTTGGGTGTCCATGTGGAAGTTCTGGATGGACCGGCAGATTTCCATGGCGTGTTCGAGCGAGTAATCCTCGCTGTTGCCCGGTTCCGCGGTGTGGTGGACGGCGATGTACGTCGGCACGTGGTCGAGGACGACGATGTCGATTTCCGGCGGTCGGGCACTCCATTCCGCGGTGCCGTAAATGCGCGGCTCGGGCGCCGCGAGCGCGTGTGCGCCGCGCGGCGGGGCGGGGGCCGCGCCGGGTGCGGCCGTGGTCGCTGAGCTGGGCGTGGCGTGTGCGAGCCCCGCAGCGCCGAGGCCGAGCGCACCGGCCGCGGAGGCGGTCAGTCCGCCGCGCAGCAGGGCGCGGCGGTCGAAACCCGGATGTGCTGCCATCCTGGTCTCCTTCTTCAGGTGGGGGGTGGATGTGGGGGGATCAAGGATTGTGCGCGCGCGCTGTCCGGTCGGCCATGTAAACATCCGGGACATGCACACGACAACCCCTGAGTAACAACGGCCCCTATTCCACGGGGAATTGGGGTCAACTCCCGCGTCAATGGGCCGACCAATGAAAACGACGATACGCGAATAGCGATGACGCCCGTCGCCGCCTCGCCGGGCGCCGGGTAGCCTCTCGCACGACTGTCGAGGAGGTCCGGTGGTACGCGAACAGGCAGGCCGGGTGCTCGGGGCCAACCTGCGGGCGCTGCGCGCCCGGGCGGGGCTCTCCCTCTCCGGGCTGGCGCGCGCCTCCGGGATCGCCAAGGGCACGCTGTCCCAACTGGAGTCCGGGACCGGGAACCCCACCATCGAGACGGTGTTCAGTTTGTCGAACGCTCTGGGGGTGCCGGTGTCCTCACTGCTCACCGAGCGCGAGGACCCGGACGTGCTGCTGGTGCGCTCGGCGGGCCTCGAAGTGCTCAGCAGCAACGCGGTCGACCTGCGGATGCTGCGCCGGATGGACCTCACCGACACGGTCGTCGAGCTGTACGACCAGCGGGTGCGCCCCGGCGAGGTGCAGCACTCGGCGGGCCACCCCGGGCGCGAGCACGTCGTCGTCACCTCCGGGCGGCTCCGGGTGGGCCCGCCGGAGGCGCCGTACGAGCTGGGCCCCGGCGACTACGTCTGCTTCCCGGCCGCCGCCCCGCACGTCTACGAGACCGTCGAAGGACCGGTGCTCTCGGTGCTGATGCTGGAGTACCCGGCCGCCGCGCACCCGGTCCCGCCGGTCGCCTCGTGCGCCGTGCCCGGGCCGCGACAGAACGCACATCGCGTCCCCGGAACAGGGGCTTGACCGCCGATCGGCGCCCTCCATACGCTCGTTGCCGTTCGTTTTAATGAACGGAGGTGGGCGGCAGGTGGCGTACGACGTCGTGGTCGTCGGTGCCGGTGTGATCGGGGCGGCCTGTGCCGAGGCGCTGACCGCCGCCGGGCTGTCGGTGGCCGTGCTCGACCGCGGCGCCCCCGCGAGCGGCACCACCGCCGCGGGCGAGGGCAACGTCCTGGTCTCCGACAAGGCGCCGGGCCCCGAGCTGGCCCTCGCCCAGCACTCCCGCCGCCGCTGGCCCCATCTGCTCGCGGAACTGCGCGACCTGCTCGGCCCCCGCCGCGCGGAGGCGGAGTGGGAGGCCAAGGGCGGCCTGGTCGTCGCCACCGCGCCCCCGGCGGCCGGCGCGCTCGCGGACTTCGCCGCCGCCCAGCGCACCGCCGGCGTCCGGGCGGAGCCGGTGACCCCCGCGGAGGCCGGGGCGCTGGAGCCGTACCTGACCGCGGAGGTCGCGGCGGCCGTGCACTACCCGCAGGACGGCCAGTTGCAGCCGGTGCTCGCCACGACCGCGCTGCTGGCGGCGGTACGGGAACGGGGCGGGAGGGTACGCGCCGGCGTCACCGCGCACGGGGTGGTGACCGGTGCCGGGGGCGCCGTCACGGGCGTGCGCACCGACCGGGGCACGGTGCCTTGCGGCGCGGTCGTCAACGCCTGCGGGCCGTGGGCCGGCCGGTTCGCCGCGGCGGCGGGGGCGCCGGTCGCGGTGCTGCCGCGGCGCGGGCTGGTCCTCGTCACCGCCGCGCTGCCCGCGGGCACGGTGCGGCACAAGGTCTACGACGCCGACTACGTGGGCGCGGTCGCGGGCGGCACCGCCGACTTGCAGACGTCGACCGTCGTGGAGGCGACGCGCGCCGGGACGGTGCTCATCGGCTCCAGCCGGGAGCGGGCCGGCTTCGACGAGACGGTGCGGGTGGCGGTGCTGCGCGAGCTGGCGCGGAAGGCCACCGGGCTGTTCCCGGTGCTGGCCGGGGTGCCGGTGATCCGCGCGTACGGCGGCTTCCGGCCGTACGTCCCGGACCATCTGCCGGTGATCGGCGAGGACCCGCGGCGCCCCGGGCTCTGGCACGCCACGGGCCACGAGGGCGCGGGCATCGGGCTGGCGGCGGGCACGGGGCGGTTGCTGGCGGATCTGTTCACGGGGCGGTCGCCTGAGGTGGCCGCGGAGCCGTTCCGGGTGGACCGCCCGGGGGTCATGACGGAGGCGGAGGCGGCGGATGAGTCGGCGTAGGCGGGCGTGGGGCGGCGGGGCCGGTGCGGGAGGGCCGTCGCCGGACCGTCCGCCGGGGGCGGGTGAGCGGCATCCGGGCGCGGGCCCGGCGGGGCGGGGCGGGGACCTGCTGATCGTGCGGGTCGACGGGGAGGAACTGGTCACCGAGTCGGGGCGGACCGTCGCCGGGCTGCTGCTGGCGCTCGGCCGGGTCTCCTGGCGTACGACCCGCGGCGGCGGCCGGCCGCGCGGCGTCTTCTGCGGCATCGGCGTCTGCCACGACTGCCTCGTGGTCGTCAACGGCGCCCCCGACGTCCGCGCCTGCCAGCGCCTCGTCCGCGACGGCGACGACATCCGCACCCAGGACGGCGCGGAGCTGCCGGCGTGAGCGGGCCCGGGGTGGCGGGCCCCGTCGTCGTCATCGGCGGCGGGCCCGCCGGGATGGCCGCCGCCCGGGCCGCGGCCCGGCTCGGCGTCCGCGTCCTGCTCGTGGACTCCGGCGCCACGCTCGGCGGGCAGTTCCACCGGCAGAACTCGCTGACGGGCCATGACCGGTTCGCGCTGCCGCCCGGCGTCGAGCATCTGCCGCACACCGTCGTCTGGGCACTGGAGCCCGCGCCGGAAGGCGGGCACCGGGTGCACCTGCGCACCGGACCAGCCGACGGCCCCGGCCGTACCGCGCGCAGCGTCGGGACCCGGGCGCTGGTGCTGGCCACCGGGGCGTACGACAGGGCGCTGCCGTTCCCCGGCTGGGACCTGCCCGGCGTCTTCACCGCGGGCGCCGCGCAGGCGCTCGCGAAGGGCCAGGGCGTACGGGTCGGCGAGCGGGTGCTGGTGGCCGGCACCGGTCCCTTCCTGCTGCCGGTCGCCGCGTCGCTGACGGCGGCCGGGGCCGGGGTGGCCGGGGTGCTGGAGGCCGCCGAGCCGGTCACGGCCTGGCTGCGGCGGCCGGCCGACGCCGTCGCCGGATGGCGCAAGTTCGGCGAACTCGCCGGGTACGCCGCACTCCTGGCCCGCCACCGCATCCCGTACCGGCGCCGCACCGCCGTCGTCGCCGCGCACGGCACGGACCGCGTGGAGGCGGTCACCACCGCGCGGCTCACTCCCGGCTGGGAGATCGTGCCGGGCAGCGAGCGGCGGGTGGAGACGGACGCGGTGTGCGTCGGCTTCGGGTTCGTGCCCCAGTTGGAGACCGCGCTCGCCGCGGGCTGCGCGCTCGACGGCGGGTTCGTCGCGGTCGGCGCCGCGCAGGCCACCTCGGTGCCCGGGGTGTTCGCGGCGGGCGAGCTGACGGGCGTCGGCGGCGCCGACGCGGCCGCCGCTGAGGGCGAGGTCGCGGGCGTCGCCGCGGCCCGGCTTCTGGGCGCCCGCCCGGCGCCCCCGGCGGCGGCGCTGCGCCGGGTACGGGCCGGGCGCAGGTTCGCCGCCGCGCTGGCGCGGGCGTACCCGGTGCCGGACGGGTGGCGCACCTGGCTGGCCGACGACACCCTCGTGTGCCGCTGCGAGGAGGTCCCGTACGGCGAGCTGCGCCGCTCGGTGCAGGAGCGCGAGGCGCTCGGGGTACGGGCCGTGAAGCTGGTCAGCAGGGCCGGGCTCGGCCAGTGCCAGGGCCGCGTGTGCGGCCTCAACGTCGCCTGCCTGACGGGCGTGCCGGACGCGGCGGCGTTCGCGCGCCGCCCGATCGCGTCGCCGGTGCGGCTGGGTGAGCTGGCCGAGCCGCCGCCCGCGGAACCGGAGCCGGGAACGTGACCGTACCCGTACCGCCACACCGTCCCTCGAAGGAGACCGCCATGCCGCACCGCAGGTTGGACAGAGCCGTTCCGGCCCACCCGGCGGGGGTGTGACGTGCGCGCCTCCCGCTACTTCACGGCCGTCGACTCGCACACCGAAGGCATGCCGACCCGGGTGATCACGGGCGGCGTCGGGGTGGTGCCCGGCGCCACGATGGCCGAGCGCCGCGCGTACTTCGCCGAGCACCTGGACGACATCAGGCAACTGCTGGTGAACGAGCCGCGCGGGCACGCCGCGATGAGCGGCGCGATCCTCCAGCCGCCGACCCGGCCGGACGCCGACTACGGCGTGCTCTACATCGAGGTCTCCGGGCTGCTGCCGATGTGCGGGCACGGCACGATCGGCGTGGCCTCGGTGCTGGTCGAGACCGGGATGGTGACGGTCACCGAGCCGGTCACGGAGGTCCGGCTGGACACGCCGGCGGGGCTGGTGATCGCCCGGGTCGCGGTCTCGGGCGGCAAGGCGGAGTCGGTGACGTTCCGCAACGTGCCGTCGTTCGCGCTGGAGCTGGACGCGGCGGTGGAGGTGCCGGGGCTGGGGCGGGTCGCGTACGACATGGCGTTCGGCGGCAACTTCTACGCCATCCTGCCGATCGAGAGCCTGGGCATCCCGTTCGCGAAGGCGGAGAAGGAGCGGATGCTCGCCGCGGGCCTGGCGATCATGGACGCGATCAACGAGCGGAACCGTCCCGTGCACCCGGCGGACCCGGGCATCTCGGGCTGCAAGCACGTCCAGTTGACGGCGCCGCCTGTGGACGGCTCCGCGGACGCGCGCAACGCGATGGTCATCCACCCGGGCTGGTTCGACCGCTCCCCCTGCGGGACGGGCACGTCGGCGCGGATGGCACAGTTGTACGCGCGCGGGGAGCTGGAGCTGGGCGCGGACTTCGTCAACGAGTCGCTGCTCGGCACCCTGTTCACGGGCCGTCTGGAAGCCGAGACGGAGATCGGCGGGCTGCCCGCCCAGATCCCCACGGTGACGGGCCGCGCCTGGATCACGGGCATGTCCCAGTACCTCCTGGACCCCGACGACCCCTTCCCCGCCGGCTTCACGCTCTAGTCTCCGGGGGCCGCCCGCCCCGGGAGGGCTCCCGGGGGCTTCGCTCTACGGTGCCGGTGGTGGCACCCGGACCGCCGGGCGCACCGAGGCGGAGGAGCGTGGCATGGCACGGCGGTGGAAGCTCGGCGCGGCGGCCCTGGCCGCGGGCACGGCACTGCTGGTCGCGGGGTGCACCGACCCCCCGACCGACTCCAGCGAGATCGTCACCTTCACCGACGGGCACGGCCGCGTGTGCACGGGCTCCGTCGTGGTGGACAGGGAGCAGAGCGAGGGCACCGACTACGAGATCACCGGCCTCGACTGCGAGTACCCGCCGGAGGGCCGGAGCCCGGGCCCCGAGTCGTACCGCCCGCTGCCGCAGCGCAAGTCCGGCTAGCCGCGTACGCGGACGGGCCGGGGCCGGCCGCGGTCCCGGCCCCGGTGCCGAGGTCTCGCGCGGGGTGTCGGTGGCGGGGCATAAACTCGCCCGATGAGTTCCACCGAGGCGCTGCAGGTCCTCAGCAAGGTCTTCGGCTACGAGTCGTTCCGCGAGGGCCAGCAGGAGATCATCGACCATGTCGTGGGCGGCGGCGACGCCCTCGTGCTGATGCCCACCGGCGGCGGCAAGTCGCTGTGCTACCAGATTCCCGCGCTGGTCAGGCCCGGCACCGGGGTGGTGATCTCGCCGCTCATCGCGCTCATGCAGGACCAGGTCGACGCGCTGCGCGCCCTCGGCGTGCGGGCCGGGTTCCTGAACTCCACGCAGGATCCCGACGAGCGGCGGATGGTGGAGGCCGAGTTCCTCGCCGGGGAGATCGACCTGCTCTATCTGGCGCCCGAGCGGCTGCGGGTGGAGTCCACCATGCGGCTGCTCGACCGCGGGACCGTCGCGCTGTTCGCCATCGACGAGGCGCACTGCGTCGCGCAGTGGGGGCACGACTTCCGGCCCGACTACCTCGCGCTGTCCGCGCTCTCCGAGCGCTGGCCGGACGTGCCGCGTATCGCGCTGACCGCGACGGCGACCAAGGCGACGCACGCGGAGATCGCGAGCCGGCTGCAGTTGGAGCAGGCGCGGCACTTCGTCGCCAGCTTCGACCGGCCCAACATCCAGTACCGCATCGCGCCCAAGCGGGAGCCGAAGAAGCAGCTCCTGGAGCTGCTGCGCAGCGAGCACGCGGGCGACGCCGGCATCGTCTACTGCCTGTCCCGCAAGTCCGTGGAGGACACCGCGGACTTCCTCGTACGGAACGGGATCGACGCGCTGCCCTACCACGCGGGGCTGCCCGCGGCGACCCGCGCCGAGCACCAGTCGCGGTTCCTGCGCGAGGAGGGCATGGCGATCGTCGCCACCATCGCGTTCGGCATGGGCATCGACAAGCCCGACGTGCGCTACGTCGCCCATCTCGACCTGCCCAAGTCCGTGGAGGGGTACTACCAGGAGACCGGCCGCGCGGGCCGCGACGGGCAGCCCTCCACCGCGTGGCTCGCGTACGGGCTGCAGGACGTGGTGCAGCAGCGCAAGCTGATCGACGGCTCCGAGGGCGACGACGCGCACCGGCGGCGGGCGAGCGCGCACCTCGACGCGATGCTCGCGCTCTGCGAGAGCGTCGACTGCCGGCGCTCGCAGTTGCTCGCGTACTTCGGCCAGAGCGGCTCCCCCTGCGGCAACTGCGACACGTGCCTGACGCCCCCCGAGTCGTGGGACGGCACGGTCGCCGCGCAGAAGCTGCTGTCCACGGTGGTGCGGCTGCGGCGCGAGCGGCGGCAGAAGTTCGGCGCCGGGCAGATCGTCGACATCCTGATGGGCCGCAAGACGGCCAAGGTCATCCAGCACGACCACGACTCGCTCTCGGTCTTCGGCGTCGGCGACGACCTCGCGGAGCACGAGTGGCGCGGTGTCGTACGGCAGTTGCTCGCGAAGGGGCTGCTGGCCGTCGAGGGCGACTACGGCACGCTGGTGCTCACCGAGGAAGCCGACGAGGTGCTGTACCGGGGCCGCAAGGTGCCGCTGCGCACCGAGCCCAAGCGGGCGGCGAAGGCGGCGAAGGCGAAGTCCGGGTCCAAGCGCGCCGAGCCCGTCGACCTGCCGGCGGAGGCGGCGTCGCTCTTCGACAGGCTGCGCGCGTGGCGGGGTGCGACGGCGAAGGAGCAGGGGGTGCCCGCGTACGTGATCTTCCACGACGCGACGCTGCGGCAGATCGCCACCGAGCGCCCCGGATCGCTCGCCTCGCTGGGTTCCGTCAGCGGCGTCGGGGAGAACAAGCTCGCGAAGTACGGCGAGGCGATCCTCCAGACCGTCGCGGAGGACGACGCGGGGTGAGGGCCGGAGGGTGAGGGCCGCGGGGCGAGGGGCGCCCTCTCAGGGCGTGCCGCTCCAGTCCAGCAGCCGCGCCGGGTTGGCCACCGTGACGGCGTCGGCCAGCGCGTCGCCGCCCGCGGCCGCGACGCGCGGGAGGAAGCGGCGGGGCAGGTAGTCCAGGCCGGGCATGCCGCCGTACGCGCGGTAGCGGCTGCGGCGGGCGACGTCGCCGCCGAGCAGCAGCCGGTCGGGACCGACGCGCTCCGCGGTGGCGAGCAGGCAGCCGAGCACGGTGGAGTCGGGGTGGCCGCGGTGCCGGGCCATGCCGTCGTAGCCGAGGTACGCACCGGCCGCGCACAGCTCCGCGTGCAACCCGGGGTCGGGGTTGCGGTCGGCGTGCGCGAGGACGACCCGGTGCGCCGGCACCCCGTGCCCGGCCAGCTCCGCCAGCACCTCGAACGCCGCGCTGCCGTACTCCAGATGCACCATCACCGGCGCCCCGGTGGCCCGGTGCGCGGCGCCGGCCGCCGCGAGCACCCGGTGCTCGAACGGGGTGACCGACCAGTACCCCACGCCCGCCTTGACGATCCCGGCGCGCACGGCGGGCCCGGTCCGTACCGTCAGGTCCGCGTCCGCGTACATGCCGTCGGTCAGCTCGGCGGTGAAGAGGTCCGCCAGCCCGGCTTCGCTCAGCCCGAGCAGCGGGTGTCCCGGCGCGTAGTGCGCCTCGCGGTGGGCGCCGGTGGTGTGCACGACGTGCAGCCCGGCGGCCCGCGCGATGCGGGCGACGGCCGCCGGGTCGCGGCCCAGGCCCACCGGGGTCGCCTCGATCATCGCCGTGAAGCCGGCCGCCCGCAGGTACGCCGCCTCCTGCCCGCTGCGCGCCTCGTCGTCCAGTTCGTCGCCGGGCAGCAGCGGCGAGACCTGGAAGAGGTGCTCGTGGTAGTCGGTCCGGCCGAGCCGGTCCGCGGGCAGGTCGCCGAGGACCGTGCGGACGCTCACCGTACGGCCTCGGCGGCGGCGGACAGCCGGTCGACGGTCGCGGCGTCCAGGGTCAGGCCGAACACCTCGGCTATCACCTGGGACCAGCCGTGGATGAAGTACCGCCAGCCGTCGACGACTTCGAGGTCCCGCCCGGCCGCCTGGGCGCGGGCCGCGTGCAGGAAGCGCAGCGCGCCGCGGTAGTTCAGCTCCCAGGCAACGGCCCCGCGCGGGAACCGCGCGGCGGGCGACAGCGGCGATCCCGGCCGGTCCTTGCCGAGGCCGGTGGCGTTGACGACGAGGGTGCCGGGCGGCGCCGCGGCGAGCAGGTCGTCGGCGTGGTCCTCGGTGACGACGGTACGCAGCCGGGCGGGGTCCGCGCCGCCGCGCCGGAGCACGTCGGCCAGCTCGGCGAGCCGGTCCGCGGAACGGTCGGTGCAGACGACGCGGGCGGGGGCGTCGGGGCGGCGGGCGAGGTAGTAGCTGATCGCGGTGCCCGCGCCGCCGGCGCCCAGGCACAGCAACTCGCCGCCGGTGGCGGCGAAGTGGCCGGGCGCCAGGAACTCCTCGATGGCCAGGCCCGCGGTCAGCGGGTCCTTGGCGTGGCCGATGAAGCGGCCGTCCCGCTTGGAGACGGAGGACACCTCGCCGCACAGCCTGGCGAAGTCGTCCAGTTCGTCGAAGAGGTCGGCGGCGGCCCGGTAGACGCCTATCTTGTGCGTGGTGATCAGCGCGCCGAGCAGCAGCGGGTCGCGCCTGATCCGCTCGGCGACCGCCCGGTAGCGGGCGGGTTCCGCGTCCGGCGGCAGGTCGAAGCCGACGAGCCGGGCGGTGGGCAGGCCGAGGAGGCGGGCCCACTCGGGGAAGATCCGCATGATGGACGACTCGCCGGTGCTGACGCCGACGAAGGCCATGGCCGCGGTGTCCGCGGCGGTGCCGGTGGCGGCGCCGGCCGGCGCGCTCAACGGACCGCCTCCGCACCCGGGTCGGCGGCCTCCGCCGGTGCGGCCGGGTCTGCCGCGGCGCCGGCGCCGCGGACCTTCGCCAGCGCCGCCGCGAACGCCCGGGCCCGTACGGTCAGTGAATCCCAGCGCCCCGCGGCGATGTGCGCCGCGGAGGCCAGCTCGCCGCCCGCGCCGACCGCCAGCGCGCCGGCCGCGAACCACTCCCCCAGGTTCCCGGCGGAGACCCCGCCGGTCGGCACCAGCGGCACGTCCGGGAACGGGCCGCGCAGCGCGCGGAGATAGCCCGGGCCGCCGAGGGAGGCGGGGAAGACCTTGACCGCGTGCACGCCGAGCGCGGTGGCGGTCATGACCTCGCTGGGGGTCAGCGCGCCGGAGAGCACGGGCAGACCGGTGTCCAGCATGGCGGCGGCCAGTTCGGGGGTGGTGCCGGGGCTGACCAGGAACGCCGAGCCGGCGTCGGCCGCGGCGGCGGCCTGCGCGGCGGTGAGGACGGTACCCGCGCCCACCAGCGCCTCGGGGTGGCGGGCGCGTACCTCCGCGATGACCGCGGGCGCGTCCGGGGTGGAGTACGTGATCTCGATGCCGGTGACGCCGCCTTCGACCAGCGCCGCCACCGCGGCCAGCGCACCGTCCGAAGTCGGGGCGCGGAGGACGGCGACGACACCGGCGCGGCGCAGGCCGGCGAGCGGGGACAGGGGCGCGGCGGGGTCCGCGGGGGGCTGCTGGGTGGTCACGGTGCGCTCTCTTCTGTGGCGGGTACGGGCAGGGGTACGGGGTGCGCCGGCTGGCGTCCCGCGAGCACGTCGAGGACGGCCCGTACGGCACCCGCGCCCATCCGGTCCACCGCCTCGACGGTCTGCGCGCCCAGGTGCGGGGTGAGGACCACCCGGTCGGCGAACTCCGCGGCCAGCAGCGGGCTTTCCGCGGCGGCGCCGCCCTCGCCCGCCAGGGTGTCCGCGGCGTACGCGGCCAGCGTGCCGTCCCGCAGCGCCGCGGCGACGGCGTGCTCGTCGACGAGGTCGGCCCGCGCCGTGTTGACGACGATCAGCCCCGGCCTGGCCCCGGCGAGCCACCGCTCGTCGACCACCCGGGTGCCGCCGGGAGCGTGCAGGCTCACCGCGTCGCACCGCCCGGCCAGCTCCGCGAGCGGCGTCCGCCGGACGGCCAGCACCTCGAAGACCACCGGGTCCAGGTACGGGTCGTGCCCCAGCACCTCGGTGCCGAACCCGGCGGCGCGCCGCGCCACCCCGCGCCCGACCCGGCCGAGGCCGACGACGCCGAGCGTGAGAGTGCCCAGCTCCCGGCCGCGGCGCGGCTGCCAGGACCCGGCGCGCACCGCCCGGTCGCCGGCGGCGACGCCGCGCAGCGCGGCGAGGAGCAGCGCGATGCCGAGGTCGGCGACGGCGTCGCTGTTCGCGGCGGGGGTGTTGGTGACGGTGACGCCGCGGCGGGCGGCGGCGGCCAGGTCGACGCTGTCGACGCCGACCCCGTAGCGCGCGACGACCCGCAGCCGCGGCGCGGCGGCCAGATGCGCGTCGGTGACCGGCGCGGTGCCGGCGATCCAGGCGACGGCGCCGGCCAGCAGCGGGGCCAGCTCGGCGGGGTCGTGGACGGTGGAGCCGCGTACCACACGCAGCCCGGCGGCGGCGAGTTCGTCCTCGACGGGCGCGGTGCCGCTGCCGAAGGACCGCGAGGTCACCAGCACCACCGGGGCCTCGCCGGCGCCGCTCTCCGCTGTTCCGTTCATCGCTTCTCCTTCGCGAACCACGGTTCCAGCCGCTCGTACGCCTCCAGGAACAGCGCGTGCCGCCGCCGGTAGTCGGCGTGCCGCCCCGGGTCCGGGGTGAACTCGGCGGTGACGCCGGACAGGTCGCGGGCGACGGCGAAGCCGTCGACGAGGCCCGCGCCGACGCCCGCGGTGACGGCCGCGCCCAGGCTGTTGGCCTCCTCGACGATGCTGCGGCGGCGCACGGTGGCGCCCCAGACGTCGGCGAGGATCTGCAGCCACAGGTCGCTGGCCGCGCCGCCGCCGATCGCGTCGACCCGGTCGACCGGGTGCCCGGCCTCGCGGAACGCGCCGACGCAGGTGGCGAGATTGAACGCCACCCCTTCCAGCACCGCGCGGGTCAGGTGCGCCTCCTGGTGGTGGCGGGTGAGGCCGAGGAACGCGCCGGCCGCGGCGGCGTTCCAGTACGGGGAGCGCTCGCCGAGCAGATGCGGCAGGAAGTACAGGCCCGCGGTGTCGGCGTCGGCCGCCGCGGCGAGCAGTTCGGGGAAGCGGTCCCCGCCCTGTCCCGGCCGGAGCACCTCCGCGACCCAGTCCAGCGACGCGCCGCCGGCCTGCATGGTCGCGGTCGGCACGTAGCGGCCGGGGACGACGTGGTCGAAGGTCATGGTGCGCATCAGCGGGTCGTGCAGCGGCCGTTCCGCGGAGAGCGAGACCCATGAGGAGGAGCCGAGGTAGGCGTACGCGCCGTCGGCGGGGTCGATGACCCCGGCGCCGAGCGCGGCCAGCGGGCCGTCGCCGCCGCCGAGGACGACGGGGGTGCCGGCGGCCAGCCCGGTGGCCTCGGCGGCTTCGGGGGGCAGCGGTCCCGCGACGGTGGTCGACGGCACGATCTCGGGGAAGAGCCCGGGGTCGATACCGGCCGCGGCCAGCACCTCGGCGGACCAGGCGCCGGCGGGCTGGTCGTAGGCGTTGGTGCTGGAGGCGTCGGAGCGGTCGGTGGCCAGCACGCCGGTGAGCCGGTGCACGACGTAGTCCTTGGCCAGGCAGACGTGGGCCACCCGGGCGAAGGTCTCCGGCTCGTGGTCGCGGACCCACATCACCTTGGTCAGCGAGTAGGTGGGGTGGAGCTGGTGGCCGAGCAGGCGGTACGCCCGCTCGGCACCCAGCGCGGCGGTCAGCCGGCCGGCCTGCTCCCGGCTGCGGTGGTCGGCCCAGATCAGCGAGGGCCGCACCGGCCGGTACGCGGAGTCGAGCAGCACCGCGCCCATCATCTGGCCGCTGAACCCGACGGCGGCGACCTCCGCGGGACGGACGCCGGTGTGCTCCAGCAGCCGCCGGGTGGCGGCGCAGACGGCGCGCCACCACACCTCGGGGTCCTGTTCGGCGACGCCGCCGGCGCGGAAGTCGGTGCCGTAGTGCTCGGTCAGGGCGGCGACCGGGGTGCCGTCGTCGGCGTGCAGCGACGCCTTGTCGCCGGTGGTGCCGAGGTCGTGCGCGATGATCATGGTGCCGCTCGTTTCGTCGGGGTCGGCTCACCGGCAGTCTCGTCGCCCGCGGTCCCCGGACCGGGTTGCGGCGTGCCGCCCGCCGGTAGCGGCTCGCCTGGCTGTTCCGGCACCCCGGACGGGGGCACGTCCTTGACCGGCTTGGCCTTGCCGCCGCGGCGGAGGTTGTGGACGTGCTCGGTGGCGACGGCGGCGAGGATCAGCACGCCGATGACGATCTGCAGCCAGAAGGGGTCGATGCCCAGCAGCGTGCCGCCGTTGTTGAGCATGCCGACGACCAGCGCGCCGACGAGGGCGCCGAGCGCGCTGCCCTTGGCGCCGAAGAGGCTGGCGCCGCCGATCACGCAGGCGGCGATGGCCTGGAGTTCGTAGCCGTTGCCGGAGGTCGGCACGCCGTTGCCGAGGCGGGAGGCGAGGAGCACGCCGGCCGCGGCGGCCAGGGTGCCGGAGAGCACGTACGCGCTGACGAGCACGCGGCGTACGGGCACGCCCGTCAGCCGGGCGGACTCGGCGCTGGAGCCGACGGCGTAGACGTACTCGCCCCAGACGGTGCGGCGCAGCAGCAGCGCGAAGAACACCGTGATGAGCACCATCAGCCAGGTCAGATGGGAGATGCCGAGCAGGCTGCCGCCGCCGATCTCGGCGAAGCCGTCGGGCAGCGGCTGCACCGTGCGGCCGTCGCTGAGCAGCAGGGTCGCGCCGCGGGCGGCGCCCATCATGCCGAGCGTCACGATGAACGGCGGCATCTTGAGAAACGCCACCAGCAGGCCGTTGATCAGCCCGGCGGCGGCGCCGACGAGCAGCGCGAGGAGCACCGCGCCCACGATGGGCAGTCCGCCCCCGGTGTCGTAGACCACCTTGGCGGCGACGATGCCGGACAGGCCGACGACCGAGCCGACGGACAGGTCGATGCCCGCGGTGAGGATGACGATGAGCTGGCCGACGGCGATGATCGCGAAGATGGACACCTGCCGGCCGAGGTTGTCCAGGTTGGTGCCGGTGAGGAACGACTCGGTGGACATGGTCAGCGCGAAGGCCAGCACCAGCAGCACGGGGATGCCGCCGGAGGTGCGGCCCAGCACCTGGCCCAGGCGCAGGATCTCCCCGTCGGCGGGCTGCCGGGCGGGGCGTTTGCCGAACTGGATGCCCTTGGAGGTGCCGCCGCCGGCGGCGGGGGCGGTGGCTCTGGCGAGGTCGGTCATCGGTTCTCCAGGGACGGTGCGGAAGGTTCGGCGGGTCCTGGCCGGCCGGCCGCGGGGGCGCCGGCGGCGGGGGGCGCGGCCGGGCCCACGGGGCTCGCCAGCCGCAGCACGGCCTCCTCGGTGGCCTCCGCGGCGGGCAGCGAGCCCACGAGACGGCGCTGGCGCACCACTTCGACGCGGTCGCACAGGCCCAGCAGTTCGGGGAGGTAGGAGGAGACGACCACGATCGCCAGGCCGTCCGCGGCCAGTTCGGCGATCACCTGGTAGATGTCGGCCTTGGAGCCGACGTCGACGCCCTTCGTGGGCTCGTCGAGCAGCAGCACCTTGGCGCCGGTGGCCCGCCAGCGGGCGACCAGCGTCTTCTGCTGGTTGCCGCCGGAGAGCGAGGAGACCGGGTCGCTCCAGTCGCCGAGCTTGATGCGCAGCCCCGCGGAGGCGGCGGTCACGTGCTCGCGCATCCGGCGGCGGCGCAGCACCCCGAAGGTGCCGGTGCGCGGCAGGCTGGCGATGGCGACGTTCTTCTCGATGCTCAGGCCCAGCAGCAGCCCGGACTCCTTGCGGTCCTCGGGCAGCAGCCCGAGCCCGGCCCGGGCGGCGGCCCGCGGGGAGGTGGCGTTGACGCGGCGGCCGTCGACCAGGACCTCGCCGCCGAGCACCGGGTCGGCGCCGAAGGCGGCGCGCAGCAGTTCGGTGCGCCCGGAGCCGAGCAGCCCGGCCAGGCCGACGACTTCGCCGCGGCGTACGGTCAGGTCCACCGGCGCGGGGAAGCCCGCGGGGCGCAGGCCCCGCAGCTCCAGCCGTATGTCGCCGGGCTCTGCGCGCTCGCCGGGGTACAGGTTCTCGATCCGGCGGCCGACCATCGACTGCACGAGGGAGTCCTCGTCGTAGTCGGACATCGGCCGGGTCTCGACCACCCGGCCGTCGCGCAGCACGGTCACCCGGTCGCCGACGGCGAACATCTCCTCCAGCCGGTGGGTGACGTACAGGACGGAGACGCCCTCGTCCCGCAGCGTCGCGATGCGCGCCAGGAGGGCGTCCGCCTCCTGCGCGGACAGCGCGGTGGTCGGCTCGTCGAAGACGACGAGCCGCGCGTCGTGACCGAGTACCCGGGCGATCTCGACCAACTGGCGGGTGGCGGTGGTCAGTTCCGACACCCGCGTACGGGGGTCCAGGTCGGCGAGACCGACGCGGGCCAGCATCTCCCTGGCCTGCGCGCGCTGTCTGCGGCGGTCGACCCAGCCGGCCCGGCCCGGCATGCCGAACATGCTCAGGTTGCTGGCCACGGTCAGCTCGGGCATCAGGCTCAGCTCCTGATACACGACGCCGATACCGGCGGCGCGGGCCTCGGCGGGAGTGACGTGGGCGCGCATCTCGCGGCCCCGTACCCGGTACTCGCCGCCGTCGCGGGCCACCGCGCCGGTCAGCACCTTGATGAGGGTGGACTTCCCGGCGCCGTTCTCACCGGCGAGACAGTGCACCTCGCCCGGTGCGATGTCCAGGTCCACGGCGGCCAGCGCCGTCACGGCGCGATAGCTCTTACCCACGCCCCGCAGGCTGACCAGGGGGCTCGACTCGGGGGTTGCCATGGCCGGCCCTCAGCCCTTGGTCTTGGGCGGGTTGAGCAACTGCTCGTACTGGGCCTCGTCCACGGTCGACTTGTCGATGACGACGGCGCCCGGGTCGAGCCGGACCGGCGGGGTGCTGTCGCCCGCGGCCATCGCGGCCTCGACGACGCCCTGGTAGCCGAAGAAGAACGGGTTCTGGACGATGATCGCGTCGATGGACCCGTCGCGTACGCCCGCGATCTCCGCGGGGTCGGAGTCGAAGGCGACGACGGCGACGCGGTCGCTGGCGTTGCGCTCGGCCACGGCCTTGGCGGCGCCGGTACCGGAGGTGTTGTTGTCGGCGAAGACCCCGGCCAGGTCGGGCGTCGCGGTGAGGGCGTCGTTGACCTGGGAGACGGCCTTGTTGAGGTCGTTGTCATTGACGGAGGTCTGGATGATCTCGGCGTCGGGGCACTTGGCGGCCAGACCGCTCTTGAAGCCGTTGAACCGGTCGACCAGCACCTGCTGCCCCGAGGTCGAGCTCTCGTGCAGGATCTTGCCGTCCTTCTGCCCCTTGTCGGTGAGCAGTTCGCACATGCGCACGCCGGCCTGCTCGCCCGCCTTGACGTTGTCGGTGCCGATGAAGCCCTCGGCCTCGGTGGTGATCGCGTTGTCGACGGTGATCACCTTGATGCCGGCGTCGCGGGCCCGGTCCACCGCGCCGTTGAGCGCGGTGGAGGAGTTGGAGGCCAGCACGATGGCGTCGGCGCCCCGGGAGATGGAGTTCTCCACCAGGCTGACCTGCTCCTCGATGTCGGTCTCCGAGGTGGGGCCGAAGAGCCCGAGGTCGATGCCGAAGTCGTCGCCCGCCTGCTTGGAGCCGGCGAGCATCGACTGCCAGAAGTCGGAGTCGGTGGCCTTGGTGATGACGTCGACCTTGGTGCCGCCGACCGCGGCGCCGCCGCCCGACGAGGAGCCGGAGTCGTCGAACGCCGCCTTCCCTGCGGCGACGCCGCCGGCCGCGAAGACGACGGCCAGCGCGGCGGCCACCCCCGAGGAGACGAAACGGATGCGCGCCATGGCTACTCCTGGTTGCTAGGGGACGTGCTGGGGGACGAAGCGGTGAAGGGGACCAGCAGCGGCGGGGCGCCGTCCGGGGCGCGCCGGACGCGGTAGCCCATGCCGTGGTCGAGGACCCAGCCGTAGTCGTGCCCGGCGTTGCCGGGGTAGACGGCCAGGAAGCGGTACGGCTCGTCGCCGGTGTTGACGCTGCGGTGGGCCCAGCCCGGCGGGATGTAGCCGATGGCGCCGGGGTACATGTCGATCCACCGCGGCCGGTCGCCGTCGAAGAGCAGCAGCCCGCCGGTGCCGGCGAGGCCGAGGTAGATCTCGCCCTGCGGGTTGGGGTGCTGGTGCCCCTTGGTCATGTGGAACTCGCCACCGACCGTGCCCGGCCGGATCGTGGTGATCGACTGCGGCAGCTCTCCCTCCGCCTCCGGCACGGACGAGGAGGCGACGTCGTACACGACGGGGTCACCGCCGTCCCGTACCGCGGCGCGCCAGGCGTCGCCGTCGGCGAAGAGGCCGTCGAGATCGGACATGCGCCGGGTGAGCACCGGGCCCGACGGGCTCATACCGCCGGCCCGCGGATCGAAGGTGATGAGACTCGGCTCGATGGGGGGCGATGCGTATGACGGCACCGTGGCCTCCTGGGGTCGTGCGGGGTGTTTCCGGAGGGCGTCAGCGTGACGACCTGGTCATTTGACATCCTGTACGGTCAGGATGTCAAGGGTCCCCGCAGCGGCGCTCCGCACCCCTCCGCGCACGCGTCGCGGCCGGCCCGCTCGGGTGAGCGGACCGGCCGCGAGGGTCGGGTCGGGTCCGGCGCGTACGGGACGCGTACGGCCCGGGGGCGTCAGTCGGTGACGATCATCAGGGGGCGGGGCGGGGCGCCCTGCTGCCGGGACAGCTCCACCTCGAAGCGGCTGCGGTCGCCGCGGTGGAAGGCGACGAAGCTCTCCACCGGGCGGCCCTGCTCGCCGACGCTGACGCTGCGCAGCACGAGCACCGGGGCGCCCCGGTTGACGCCGAGGCTGCGGGCCAGTTCCGCGGAGGCCACCGCCGCCTCCACCGAGCGCCTGCCCTGCACGAGGCGCACCCCGTACCGGCCCTCCAGCAGCGCGTACAGCGACTCCTGGGTCAGGTCCTCGTCGACCAGCCCCGGGGCGACCTCCTGCGGGACGTGGGTGACCGTGAGCACCCACGGCTCCTCCTCGACGAACCGCAGCCGCTCGATGACGATCACCGGATGCCCGGGCGGCACCTCCAGGGCCCCCGCGACCTGCGCGTCCGCCGGGACCACTTCGAGCCGGCGGACCTGGCTGCGCAGGTGGCCGCCGCGGGCGGCGACGTCCTCGTACAGCCCGGTGAGGGACTGGACCAGGCCCTCGGGGGTCTTGGGGTGGGCGACGAAGGTGCCGCGGCCCTTGATCCGCTCGATGACCCCTTCGGACTCCAGCTCCGCGAGGGCCTGGCGGACGACCGTCCGGGAGACCCCGTAGCGTTCGCACAGCTCGTGGTCCCCCGGCAGCCGGTCGCCGGGCTTCAGCTCGCGGCCCTCCATCTCGCCCAGGAGGATCTGCTTGAGCTGGTGGTAGAAGGGGAGCAGCGACGAACGATCGATACTTGACTGCATGTCATGAGAGGATAACAACCCTTTCGGCACGACCGCCCGCCGCCGTCCCCGGCTGGGCCTTCCTCAGCCCTGGTCCTCGTCCTGGTCCTCGTCCTGGTCCTCGTCCTGGTCCTCGTCCTGCGGCACGAACATCTTCAGGTCGGTCAGGCTGGCGCTGCCCTCGTAGACGTTGGTGTAGAGGTCGCCGATCACGAACGAGTCGGGGTAGGCGGAGCCCTGCGGCCACTGGTCCGGCCAGGTGGTGCTGCCGTTCTTGTCGTTCTGCACCAGGTCGCCGTCGAACCGGCCGTCGTACTCCTCCGGCTTGGTGTTGTAGTGCCAGATCGGCGCGTTGTTCACGACGAAGGGCCGGTGGAAGCGGAGCGTCTGCTCGCCGGAGCGGGCGAAGTTGCCGCTGGCCTCCAGGGTGTAGCCGGTGGCGTCGCGCTCGATGGCGAACGTGTAGTCCTCGTTCGGCATCAGCTCCGGCTGCAGCTCGCCCGCGGAGGAGAGCTGCTGCTCGGCGACGCCGCCGGAGCAGCTCGACATGAACCACTGCGAGTTCCCGGCGAGCCCGCCCTGTCCCGGCGTCCAGTTGGGCATCCCGCTGATCCACATGTTGACGGTGTTGAAGCTGCTGTCCTTGTAGTCGTAGTACCGGCCGGTCGAGGCGTCGCAGATACGCCCGCCGGTGCCGCCGCCGACGCGGTCGGGGTGCTGGGCGAAGGAGTCCATGAGGACCTTGCGGCGGTAGTGCCAGAAGTGGTTGTTGCGGGGCGCGGGGTCGGCGAAGTCGACGATCGACATGTAGTGGAAGCCGTTGTAGCCGTACGGGCCCTCGCGGACGTCCTGCCACTCGCAGTACGGCGCCGAGGCGTCGCCCTCCCAGCCGGGGCTGTTCGAGCCCTCGCCCCAGGGGTGCTGCGTCTTGCAGCCGTCGGCGTCGTAGCCGTTGATCCGGCCGTCGTACTCGATGGAGCCGTTGCGCTTGCCGCCGAAGTCCAGCGTCTTGAGCCTGTACTCGATGCGGTACTCGTCCGGCAACTGCTCGGTCGGCCGCAGGATGGCGCCGCCGGTGTGGTCCGGGACGTCGAGCCGGGCGACGGGCTCGCCGCCCGCGGTGCCGTTGGTGATCGACGGCGGCTGCTCGATCTCGCCGTCCTTGTTCCAGTCGCGGGCCGAGAGCGAGGCCGTCAGCCAGCCGCCGTCGCCGACCGCGAACTCCTTGCGGTACGTGTCGAAGGAGCCCATCGCCTCCTCCCACGCGGGGCCGTAGTCGTTGCGGTACCACTGGCCGTCGTCGTCCATGATCGTGTCGAACGGCTCGTCGTAGGTCTCGCGGGTCCAGGACGCGCCGCCGGGGTCCAGCGGGTCGGCGAAGTCCTCCTCGTGCAGCAGTTGCCACTCCACCGCGGAGCCGGCGGTGGCGGCACCCTCCGACGCGGCCGAGGCCGTCGCCGTGCCGCCCTGGAGTGCGGGGGTGAGCGCCAGGGCGCCGGCGGCGAGCGCGAGGCCCGCGCGGCGGGAGCGGACGGCGAGGCCGCGGGAGCGTGCGGGGGGTGGGGACGTAGACGTCATCAGAAGTTCCCGTCGGGGTCGTAGTACTTCTTCGCGTTGTCCTCGGTCACCATCGGCGAAGGCACGACGGTGTCCTTCTCTGTCTCCTCGCCGTCGAGGACGGCCAGGGTGCGGTCGAGGCCGAGGCTGCCGATCTCGTCCGCGTCGTTGAGCCCGGTGACCAGGTAGTTGGTGCCGTCGAGGATCGCCTTCACGGCCTCGGTCTGGCCGTCCACGCCGGCCAGCACGATGTCCTTCTCGCGCCCGGCGTCGGCGACGGCGCGCTGCGCGCCCAGGCACATCGCGTCGTTCTCGCAGAACACCGCGTCGATGCCGGAGTGCGCGGCGAGCAGGCCCTCCATGACCTCCAGCCCGCCGTCGGTGGTCCAGTCGCCGTAGTCCGGCGCCTCGACCAGCTCGATGCCGGGTGCGCCGTCGAGTGCCTGCTTCACCCCGTCGGTACGGGCCAGGCCGATGCTGTTGTCCGCGGGGCCGCCCTTGATGATCGCGACCTTGCCGCCGTCGGGCAGCCGCTCCAGCAGGAAGTCGCCGTTCTGCTTGCCGATGGCCTCGTTGTCCGGGCCGATCCAGCTCGTGTAGTCGCCGGTCTGGAACTTCCGGTCGACCAGCACGGCCGGCTTGCCCGCGGCCTTGATGGCGTTCAGCACCGCGGGCGCCGACTCCAGCGGGCCGCCGGAGACGATCACCGCGTCCACGCCCTTGGCGAGCAGGTCGTCGACGTTGGCGGCGAGCTTGGCGGCGTCGCCGCCGGCGTCGGTGGAGCGGACCTCGACGCCCTTCTTCTTCGCCTGCGCCTCGATCGCCTTGTCCATGCCGTTGAAGTAGGGGCCGCTGAGGGTGAAGTTGGCGACGCCCACGGTGTACGAGCCGTCCCCGCCGGAGTCGTCGGAGGAGCAGCCGGCCAGCGCCGTGGCGGTGAGGAGGCCGGCGGCGAGGGCCGCGGCCGTACGGGTGGAGATCATGTCATTCTCGCCTTCGTTCGGTCGGTGCCCCCGCTCCCGCCGCGCAGCCGGCCGGCGCGCTGCACGAGGATGACGGCCACGATGATCAGGCCCTTGAGGACCTGCTGCCAGAAGCTCTGCACGTCGTAGAGGTTCAGCAGGTTGTTGATGAGGGCCAGCAGCAGCACGCCCGCGAAGGTCGCGCGGACGGAGCCCTTGCCGCCGGCCAGGCTGGCGCCGCCGATCACGCAGGCGGCGATGGCGTCCAGCTCGAACGCCGTGCCCACGCTGGGCTGCGCGATGCCCACCCGGCTGGCCAGGATGACCCCGGCGAGCCCGGCGCAGGCGCCGCTGATCGTGTACGCGAGCACCAGGTGCCTGCGCACCCCGATCCCGGCGAGCCGTACCGCCTCGGCGTTGCCGCCGATGGCGACGAGCGCCCGGCCGGGCGGGGTGCGGGTGAGGAAGATCCCGCCGAGGAGGAAGACGCCGAGCATGATCAGCGTGGCGACGGGGAACGGTCCTGCGGTCGCGGAACCCAGCTCGAAGAAGCTCTCCTTGGTGGGCGCGACGGGTGTCTCGGAGTAGACGAACGCCAGCCCGCGCACCGTGGTCAGGGCCGCGAGCGTCACCACGAAGGGGGCGATCGCGAACCGGGCCACGAGGGTGCCGTTGACCGCCCCGCAGCCGATGCCGACGGCGGCCCCGGCGAGCAGCGCGAGGGGGACGGGCATGTCGGCGGCGAGCCCGGCGGCCATGATGCCGGTCAGCGCGACGACCGAGCCGACGGACAGGTCGATGCCGCCGGTGACGATGACCACGAGCATGCCGTAGGCCAGCAGGCCGGTGGTCACCATCTGCTTCATCAGGTTGGTGAGGTTGGTGTCGGTGAGGAACGCGTCGGTCGTGGAACCGGCGACGGCGACGAACGCCGCCAGCAGCAGGAGCATCCCGGCCTCGGCGGTGACGTCCCGGCCGCGTACCACCAGCCGGGGCAGCCGCAGACGGGAGAGGAGCGGGGCCGGGGCCCGGTCCGCCGGATCCTTGCCGGTGGGCTCGGCGTCCTCCGGGTCCCCGGCGGTGCGCCCGGTCTGTGCGCTCCGCCCGGACTCCGCGGTGTCCGCCGCCGCGGGGCGCCCGTTCACGCGGCACGCCCGATCGCGTACGCGAGGACGCCGTCCTCGGTGGCGCCCTCCGCCGGGACGTCGGCGACGATCCGGCCCTCGTGCATCACCAGCACGTGGTCGCTCGCCCCGATCACCTCCGTGAGGTCCGAGGAGACCAGCAGCACGGCCATGCCGCCGCGGGCCAGCTCGTCGAGCGTCCGGTAGATCTCCGCGCGCGTGGCCACGTCCACTCCCCTGGTCGGTTCGTCGAGCAGCAGCACCCGCGGCCTGGTCAGCAGCCACTTGGCGAGCACCGCCTTCTGCTGGTTGCCGCCGCTGAGCGTCCACACGGGCAACGCGGCGCAGTCGGCGGGGCGGATGTCGAGGCGGCGGACCATGTCGGCGGCCTCCCGGCGGCGGCGCGGCCCGTCGAGCAGCGGGCCGCGGGTGGCGGTGTGCAGCGTGGTCAGGCCGATGTTCTCGGCGGCGCTCAGCCCGGGCACCAGTCCGGTGCGCTGGCGGTCCTCGGTGACGAGGGCGAGCCCGGCGTCGATCGCCGCGCGCGGCCCGGCGAACCGCGTTCCCGGCACGGGCGGCGACGCGGTCCCGCCCGTGCCGGGAACGTCCTCTTTCGCGTGCCGTACGGCCGGCGCCCGCACGGAACCCGCCGCCGGAGGCTCGGCGCCGAACACGCACCGCACCAGCTCGCTGCGGCCCGCGCCGACGAGCCCGAAGAGCCCGGTGATCCGCCCGGCGTGCAGCCGGAACGACACGTCGTGGAACTCCCCCGGCCGGCTCAGGCCCTCGACCTCCAGCAGCGCGGGGCCCCGCCCGGTGCGCTTCGCCGGGTACAACTGCCCGGTGCTGCGGCCGGCCATGAGCCGGATCAGCCGGTCCTCGTCGGTGTCCGCCGGTACCGTACGGGCCACTACCCGGCCGTCCTTGAGCACCGCGATCGAGTCGGCCAGCTCCCCGATCTCGGCGAGCCGGTGGGACACGTAGACGATCAGCACCCCTTCCTCGCGCAGCCGCCGGACGAGGGCGAAGAGCGCCTGGAGGTCGGTGCCCGCGAGCACGGCGGAGGGCTCGTCCAGGATCAGGACCCGGGGCCGGCCCGAGGCGAGTGCCTTGGCGATCTCCACCATCTGCCGGCGGGCGACGCTCAGCCGGCCCGCCTTCGCGCGCGGGTCGACGGCGGCGAAGCCGATGCCCGCGAGGAGTTCGGCGGCGCGGGCGTGCGCGGCGCGCCAGTCGACGAGCCCGCCGAGCCGCCGGGGCAGGTGGCCCAGCAGCAGGTTCTCGGTCACCGACAGCTCGGGGACCAGGGTCAGTTCCTGGTGCACGGTGCGGATGCCGTGCGCCTGCGCCGCGTGCGGCGAGCCGAACGCGACGCGCTCGCCGCCCACGTGCAGGTCGCCCGCGCTCATCGGCTCGGCGCCGGCGAGCACCTTGATGAGCGTCGACTTCCCGGCCCCGTTGGCGCCGACGAGGGCGAGGACTTCACCGGCGTGCCCGACGAGGTCGACGCCGTGGAGCACTTCCGTGCGGCCGTACGACTTGTGCACGTCGCGCATCCGCAGCACCTCGGGCCGCGCCCGGCCCTCCCCGGGCGCGCGCTCCCCGGCGGCGCTCACGCGAGCGCCTCCTGCACGATGACGGTCTTCTGCCGGGTGAACTCCCGTGCCGTGTCGTGCAGTCCCTCGCTGCTGCCGCCGGTGTCCCCGGGCCCGCCGAAGGGCAGGTTCTCGGCGCGCAGGGCGGTGGAGCCGTTGATCACGACGCCGCCGACGCGCAGCCGGTGAGCCATGGAGAACGCGCGCTGGAGGTCGCGGGTGTGCACGGCGGCCTGGAGCCCGTACGGGGAGTCGTTGGCCATCCGGACCGCGTCCATCGGGTCGGTGAAGCGGGCGACGGGAGCGACCGGGCCGAAGATCTCCTCGGCCAGCGCCGGACTGCCGTCGGGGACGTCGACCAGCACCGCCGGTTCGTAGAACGCCTTGCTGCGCCACCCGCCGGCCGCGCGCCGCGCGCCGTCCCGGATCAGCGCGGCCACCGCGGTCTCGACCCGCTCGGCGGCCTCCTCGCTGATGAGCGGGCCGACGTCGGTGCCGGGCGCCAACTGGTCGCCGACGGTGAGGCGGATGGTGCGGGCCAGCAGGGCGTCCACGAACTCGTCGTGCACGGCGTCCTGGACGTAGACGCGCTTGACGGCGCAGCAGATCTGGCCGTTGCCGCGGGCGAGCCGGCCGAGCACGACGGCCTCGGCCGCGGCGTCGACGTCGGCGTCGTCGCAGACGATGAGCGCGTCGTTGCCGCCGAGTTCGAGGTGGGTCTTCTTCAGCGTCGCCGCCGCGCGGCGGGCGATCTCGCGTCCTGCCGCGGTGCTGCCGGTGAGGCTGACGGCGGCGACGGCCGGGTCGTCGGCGAGCCTGCGGGAGACGTCGGGGCCGCCGGTGAACACCTGGTGCGCCTCGGGCGGGAAGCCGGCCGCGGCGACGAGTTCGGCGACGCGCAGCACGGTCAGCGGGCAGCGCAGCGGCGCCTGGACGACGACGGCGTTGCCGGCGGCGAGCGCGGCGGCGGCCTTGTGGGCGTACAGCTCGACGGGGTAGTTGAACGGCACGAGCGCGGCGACCGGGCCGAGCGGCTCGGTGAGCGTCACGGCGAGGTGCCGCTCGAGGCCCGGTACGGCGTCGAGGGGAATCTGCCGCCCGAAGAGCCGGGTGGCCTCCCCGGCGAAGCCGCGGAAGATTCGGGCGGCGGCGGCGAGTTCGTCGGATGTCTGGGCGAGGGGCTTGCCGTTCTCGGCGGCGAGCAGCGCGGCGAGTTCGGGGCTGTGCGCGTCGAGCAGGGCGGCGACCCGGGTCAGGCGGGTGGCGCGCTGATGCGCGGGCATCGCGGCCATGGCGCGCTGCCCGCGCAGGGCCGACTCGGTGACGCGGTCGATGTCTTCGGGAGTGAACTGCGGTACGTCGCCCAGGTGCTCGCCGGTTCCTGGGTTGCGGACGTGACAGGTGGGCATCTCGGCTCTCCGTGGGGCGGCGGCGTTCGAGATTCCGAACGGCGCCGATGCTCACAACGGCCTGTCAATTTGTCAATCCACCTCACTAATTAACATCCCATGTATTTCCCCAGGTGGGAGCGCACCCACGGGCGGCCTCCGGCCGGGCCCGCGGGGGGGGCGCCGGGGCGGGGGAACGGGCGGAACGCGACGGGGCCGTGATTGGGGGGCGCCCACGCGGCCGCAGAGGGAAGCCCTCTGGGGGTGGCCTCCGGCCCGGGGCAGGGGGCGCCGGAGGCGGGGCGCGCAGGCGAGCTCCGGCACCCTGCGGGGCCGTGGTCCCTGGTCCCGGCGGACGGCCGTTGTGTGGGTGCGTTCTCGCCGGGGCCCGTCGTGCTCGGCCCGCTTCCGCGCCCGCGCCCTCCGCGTCCCGCCCCCGGCCGGCGGGCGGGCGGTCGCACCGTGAGCGTTCGCCGCGTGACCGCGTGCCCCCTGTCATGCACCGCCCGTCGCGTTCCGCGTGCTGTCGGCCCCGGTCCGGTCCGCGCGCCTTGCACGCTCCCCGCCGGGAGGCCGCCGGCGGCGTACTCCCGGCGCGACCGGGGCCACCTCGTGTCCGCCCTGCTCCTGCGCCCCGGGCTCCCGCGGCGAAAGCCGACCTGTGGTCCTCGTGGGGGCTCCCCCGTCGATCAAGGGCTGGGCACGTGGCGCGGGCCGTGGCTGACCGGGGGCCGCCCGGTCTCCGCGGTCACGAGCCCGCGGCGCCGGGGCACCGCCCGTAGAACCCGGCCCCGACGTGCGGCGTCGCGGCTGCTGCCGGGGCCGGGGTGACGCGTGGCGTCAGACCTTCCAGGGCATCTCGAAGCCGAACTCGTACAGGTAGATACCGAGCAGTACGCCGCAGATCACCAGGCCGATCGCCGTCAGGATCGCGTTGCGCCGGCGGACCTTCGGGTCCAGCGCGCGCTGCGCCGCCTCCGTGACCTTCCGCTTCGTCCAGTGCAGGACTATCTGCGCCCACACGAACTCCGTCGCCCACACCGCCATGCCCGCGAAGATCACCAGCCAGCCGGGGCCCGGCAGCGGCAGCAGGATGATCCCGCCGATGACGATCGCCAGGCCCACTATGAAGACCCCGACCTGCCAGCTCAGGTGCAGCGCACGTGAGCGCTGGATGAAGCGCGGCGCCTTGGACCCCCACGTCCGGTGCTCCGGGGTGTCCGGCTTCTCGGGCTCGTCCAGCTTCGCCACCGGAGCGTCGGTGCCGGCCTTGTCCATCCTCTTCTCCCCCTGATCGTCACGCTCGACATCCATGGACACACGTTACGGCGTGCGGCACCCCCGGCCGTCCACCCGATGGACCGTCGTACGGGGCCCTTCTCCTCCCCAGGGTGTACGGCCACGGCCAGGCCGGCCCCGCACCCCCGCGTGCGCCGCGCTCTCCGCCGAGGGGGTTGACTCGCGGCGACCCGCGATTTAAGTTGGACAAAACGGTTTGGCAAACCGATTTGCGTGAGGAGAAACGGGATGGCACGACCGGTCATAGCGGATGTCGCCGCCCGTGCGGGCGTCAGCAGGACGACCGTCTCGCACGCCCTGTCCGGCAAGCGGCCCGTCAGCTCCAGCGTGCTCAAGCGCGTGCAGGAGGCGATGGCAGAGCTCGGCTACGTGCCGCGGCGCGCGGCCCAGACGCTCAAGAGCGGCGCCTCCCAGATCGTCGGCCTCATCGTGCCGGACATCAGCAACACCTTCTTCGCCGACCTCGCCAAGGGCGTCGAGGACGTCTCCCTGGATCAGGGCTACAACGTCGTCTTCGGCAACACCGCCTTCGAGGTCGAACGCGAGCGCTTCCACCTCAACATGATCCGGTCGCGGGCCGTCGACGGCGTCGTCTACGCCGCCGGTGCGCCCTCGCCCGCCCCCGACACCGCCGAGATGCTGGCGGGGATCCCCTTCGTGCTGGTCGACGAGGAGGTGCCGGGAATCGGCGCCACCAGCGTCGTCTCGGACAACGCGGAGGGCGGACGCCTCGCCGCCCGGCATCTGGCGGCCCTGGACCACCGGGACGCCCTCGTGCTGTCCGCCTCGTCCCAGCTCATGTCGAGCCTTCGTCGCGTCGAAGGTTTCCGTGACCTCTGGCAGGAGACGGGCGGCAGTTGCGAGGTGCGCCCCGGTGGGTTCACCTACGACGGCGGCTACGCGGCCGTACGCGAAGCCGCCCCCCTCTTCCTCGACCGCGGCTTCACCTGCGTCTTCGCCGTCAACGACATGATGGCCCTCGGCGCCGTCGCCGCCCTGCGCGACCTGGGGCTCGCCGTCCCGGCGGACGTCTCCGTCGTCGGCTTCGACGACGTGCTGGCGGCCCACCTGATCGAGCCCGCGCTCACCACCGTGCGGCAGGACGCGGCCGTCCTCGGCCGGACCGCCGCCGAGGAGCTGTACCGCATCATCGCCGACCCCGGGAGCGGGCCCGAGCACACCGTGCTGCCCGTGACCTTAAGGGAACGCCACTCCACCGCGCCGGCGGCGGCCCGCCGCCCGGCAGCCAGAAGGAGAGCACCAGGCCGTACCGGAGAGTGAGGAGCGTGAGGACGTGTCCGGCATCCATGTAGCACAGGCATCGAAGCTGTTCGTCAGCCGCCGGCGGGAGACGCTCGCGCTCTCGCGGACGGAACTCAGCGTGGCATCCGGGGAGATCGTCTGCCTCGTCGGCCCGAGCGGCTGCGGCAAGACCACGCTGATGAACCTCATCGCCGGCTTCGAGCAGCCCACGGAGGGCAGCGTCGAGGTCGGCGGCCGCCGGGTCGAGGGCCCGTCGGCGGACCGCGCGGTCGTCTTCCAGGCGGACGCGGTCTTCCCCTGGCTGACCGTGCGGGACAACGTCTCGTACGGCCCGCGCATGCGCGGCGTGCCGCGCTCGGAGTGGGCGCCGGCCGTGGACCACTTCCTGGCCCAGGTCGGGCTGAGCGACTTCGCCGACGCCTACCCCAAGGAGCTGTCCGGCGGCATGCGCAAGCGCGTCGACCTGGCCCGCGCCTACGTCAACGAGCCCGAGGTGCTGCTGCTCGACGAGCCGTTCGGCGCGCTCGACCTGTTCACCAAGGAGGAGATGTGGCTCTTCCTGATCAAGACGTGGGAGGCCGCGCCCAAGACCGTCCTCTTCGTCACCCACGACATCGAGGAAGCCCTGTTCCTCGGCGACCGGATCGCGGTCATGACGCCGCGCCCGGCGCGGGTGCGCGAAATCGTCGAGGTCCCCTTCGACCGGCCCCGTGACCTCGACGTCCGCGGCGAGCCCGAGTTCCAGCAACTGCGCCTGCGCATCGCCCATCTGCTGAGGGAGACGACCGATGACGCTGCCTGAGACGACTCCCGTACGCCCGCCCGCGGCGCCGGACCAGCAGTCCCGTACGCCGAAGCACCCCGCGCGGCGGCTGGCGGGACCGGCCCTTTCCGTGGCCGTGATCGCGCTGGCGCTGTTCCTGTGGTGGCTCTTCACCACCGCCACCGACGCCATCGACCCGCTGAAGTTCCCCGCGCCCGACAAGGTGTGGGACAGCGCGTCGAACCTGCGCGAGACCCTGTGGTCCGACGCCACCGCGACGCTGGGCCGGGTCGTGGTCTCGTGGTCCGTCGGCAGCGCCCTCGGCGTCGCGGTGGGGCTGCTCATGTCCCGTTCCCGCACGCTGTTCTACGCGCTGACGCCGGTGATCGAGGCCGTCCGGCCGATCCCGCCGGTGGCGCTGATCCCGTTCGTCATCCTGTGGTTCGGCATCGGCGACAGCGGCAAGATCTTCCTCGGCGCGCTGGCCTCGTTCATGGTCATGGTCGTCAACACGATCGTGGCCGCGGGGAACGTCAACCCGCTGTACGGCCGGGCCGCCAGGTCGCTGGGCGCGGGATCCGGGCAGGTCTACCGCACCGTGGTGCTGCGGGCCATCGTCCCCGAACTGCTCTCCGGGCTGCGGATCGGCAGCGCGCTGACGTTCGCGGTCGTCGTGGCCGCGGAGTTCCAGGGCGCGCAGAGCGGTCTGGGGCGGCTGATCATGCAGGCCAGCCGCACCCTCAACACCCCGTCGGTGCTGGTGGGCACGATCATCATCGCGATCGAGGCCGTCCTGCTCGACCGGATCATCAAGCTGCTGAGCGACCGGGCCACGCGCTGGTCCGCGTCGGCTCCGTGAGCGCTCCCCGCGCCGTCCCGCCGCCGGGGCGCGCGCACGAACCACCCGAGGAGAGCACGACATGCGCACGTCCTCACCCCTGACCGCCGGCCTCGCCGTCTCCGCCGCCCTGCTGCTCACCCTCTCCGCCTGCGGCTCGGGCTCCGAGCCCGGCGGCGGCGACCCGAACACGGTGCGGCTGGGCATCTCCCCGTTCCAGGACACCATGCTGCCGATCATCGGGCAGGAGAAGGGCTGGTTCGAAGAGGAGGGCCTGAACGTCGAACTGAAGACGCTCGCGTGGAACACGGTGACGCCGTCCGTCGCCTCCGGCTCCGTGGACGTGGCGATCAACAACACCACGGGCCTGGTCTCGGTGGCGGAGGCCACGGACGACATGGTCTACGCCTACGGCTTCAACCCGTTCACCGAGGGCTCCGCCCTCGTCGCCCGTCCCGGCAGCGACCTCACGACGTACGAGGACGCCGTCGAGAAGGGCACGGACGAGGAGAAGGCGCGTACCGAGGTCATCGAGCAACTGCGCGGCAAGACGGTCGTCACCACCAACGCGACCGACATGGGGAAGGCCCTCGACTACGCGCTGGAGTCGGTCGGCATGTCGACCGACGACGTGACGGTCATCGACATGGACCCCGACCAGGGGCTCGCCGCGTTCCTCTCCGGTACGGGCGACGCCTACATCGGCGGCGCCCCGCAGCGCGCCCGGGCCGTCGCCGACGGCTCCCCGGTGCTGCTGGCCGGTCCCGACCTGGCCCCGCCGCCGATCAACGGCTGGGTCACCACCGACTCGTACCTGGACGGGCACGAGGACAAGATCCTCAAGCTCACCCACGTCATGCACCGCATCTTCCGCTACTGCGACGCCGAGACCGAGGCGTGCGGAAAAACGATCACTGACCGGCTCAACAAGGAGACCGGCAGCCAGTCCAGCGTCGAGGACTTCGTGGCCGCCTGGCAGAAGATCGAGCTGTACGCGCCGAACGCGGCCGCGGTGAAGAAGTGGGTCCTGGACGAGGACGGCGTCGCCTACTGGGAGCGCACCTGGGACGGCGACAACGACTACCTGACCCGCACCGGCGCCCTCGGCTCCCCCGTCGACCCGAAGAAGCACTTCGCGGGCGGGCAGGTCTGGCAGGACTACGTCGACAAGTACGGCGAGCACGAAGAGGGCTACTGAGCACGGCGGCCGCACGGGCCGGCAGGCAGAGCGAGGAGGACGCCATGAGCGGCAAGCACACCATCCACCACATCGTGACCGGCGAGCTGGAGAGCTCGCTGTCGGTGAGCCTGCTGAACAGCGGCGCGCATCCGGATCTCGACCGCGAGTCCGTGCTCCCGTACGGCTACCGCCACGACATCCGGCGCCGGGACGGCAGCCTCAACGAGGGCGTGATGGTGCCGGTGCCGGTGTGGCTCATCGAGGGCGCGGACCGCACGATCCTCATCGACACCGGCCTCGGCGACCTCGACGAGGTCGCGGCGATGCAGTCGCGCTACGGCGTCGACTTCGTCGCCGAGCGCCGCGGGTCGCAGCAGGACATCGTCGCGGGCCTGGCCAGGCACGGCGTCCAGCCCGAGGACGTCGACGTCGTGGTCCTCACGCACCTGCACTTCGACCACATCGGGAACAACGAGCTTTTCCCGCGGGCGACCTTCGTCGTGCAACGCGACGAGCTGCCGCAGGGAATCGCGCCGCCGCAGTTCTGCATGTTCTATTACCCGGAGTACTCGTACAAGGTCACCGACGTACGCGACCGGCTCCGGGTGATCGACGGCGACGTGGAACTCGCGGACGGCATCAGGCTGGTGAAGATCGGCGGCCACACCCCCGGCTGCATGGTGGTCATGGTCGAGACCGGGAGCGGCACCGTCTGCCTCACCAGCGACGTCATGTACAACTACCGGAATCTGGAGCTGAACTGGCCGATGGGGTCCTTCTGGGACCTGGCCCAGCTCATGCGTGGATACGACCGGCTGCATCGCGAGGCCGACATCATCGTCCCCGAGCACGACTGGCAGTTCACGGAGCACTTCCCGAAAGGAACCATTCGTTGACGTTCCCTTCCCTGAGAGGAGGGGGTTCTTACGGCTCGCGCCGTGAGGCTTCCTGTTTCATCGCCGACTGCCCGCCCGGAGAACTCCGTTGAGGTCTTACACCAGCTCCGCAGGCTGTAACGGCCCGTCCGGCCGCCAGAAGGTTCTTCGCTGCGTTCACGTCCCGATCGTGGGTCGTTCCGCAGTCGCACGTCCAGGTGCGGACGTGCAGGGGCATCTTGTCTTGCAGGGTGCCGCAGGCGGAACACAGCCTGGAGGAGGGGAACCATCGGTCGACCACGATCACTGTGCGACCGTACCAGGCGGCTTTGTATTCCAGCATGCTCCGGAACTGCGACCATGCCGCGTCGCTGATGGCGCGGGCAAGGCTGTGGTTTTTGACCATGCTGCGTACGGTCAGGTCCTCGATCACGAGCGTTTGGTTCTCGCGCACGAGACGAGTGGTGATCTTGTGGAGGGCGTCGCGCCGGCGGTCAGCGACGCGGACGTAGACCTTGGCGACTTCGAGTCGGGCCCGGGCGCGGTTGGCAGATCCTTTCGCCTTCTTCGCCAGGTTGCGCTGGGCCTTCGCCAGGCGGGCACGGTCTTTGCGTTCGTGCCTCGGGTTAGCGATCTTCTCGCCCGTGGAAAGGGTCAGAAGGTGGTCGAGCCCGGCATCGATCCCTACCGCGTTCTCCTCTGTCGGGAGCGGCACCACGGTGGGGTCGTCGCACAGCAAGGAGACATACCAGCGCCCGGCAGCGTCTCGGCTGACAGTTGCCGTGGATGGCTTCGCGTCCTCGGGAAGGGGACGGGACCAGCGAATATCCAGCAGTTCCGTCATCTTGGCAAGGGTCAGTACGCCGCCGCGGAACCGGAAGCCCGAGGTGGTGTACTCGGCCGATGCACGGGACCTGCGCTTGGACTTGAAGCGCGGGTACCGCGCTCGCCTGGCGAAAAAGTTGGTGAACGCACCCTGAAGATGCCGCAGGCACTGCTGGAGCGGCACGGAAGAGACCTCATTGAGAAAGGCCAGTTCCTCGCTCCTCTTCCACGCCGTGAGCATCGCGGATGTGGCGTTGTAGCTCACCCGCTCCTGACGGACCGTCCACGCCGCACTGCGGGCCGCAAGCGCCATGTTGTAGACCTTCTGCACACACCCGAAGGTGCGCAACAGCTCTGCCGCCTGCGCATCGGTGGGGTAGAAGCGGTATTTGAACGCCCGCTTCACATGGTTCGCGGTCACGCTCACAAATTAGCGGGATCGCTGGATAAAGATCAATCCTGCCGGTCGCGGGGCTGGGATCCGCCCTGTCGGCGAGCCACTGACCTGTTGGCCTGCTCCGCAGGACCGTTTCCCCTCCGCCCTGAAGGACGGAGTATTCACGGAGGTAACCCGATGACCGCTAAGAAACTGCTGCTGCTCGGTGAGTCGTGGACCACGCACATGATTCACCAGAAGGGCTTCGACACCTTCACGACCACGGAGTACGCCGAGGGTGCGGGCCCGCTGACGGCGGCGCTGTCGCGGCGCGGCTGGGAGGTCGACCACCTCCCGGCGCACACCATAGAGCGGGACTTCCCCGCCGACGCGGCGCGGCTCGGCGCGTACGACTGCGTCGTCATCTCCGACGTCGGCGTGAACACCTTCCAGCTCACCCGCTCCGTCTTCACCGACGGCAACCAGGACGTGGACCGGCTGGGGATGCTCCGCGCGTACGTGGAGGGCGGCGGCGGACTGGCCATGGTCGGCGGCTACCTGTCGTTCGCGGGCATCGACGGCAAGGCGCGCTACGGCGCCAGCCCGCTCGCCGACGTCCTGCCCGTCCGGGTACTCGACCACGACGACCGCCGCGAACTCCCGGACGGCCGTATCCCCGCCCCGCGCCAGGAGCCGCACCCGGCGCTGCCGGAGGTGGCGGGGCCGTGGCCGTACCTGCTGGGCTACAACAAGACCGTGCTGCGGGACGAGGCGACGCTGCTCGCGGAGATCGACGGCGACCCGCTGATCGCGGTACGCGAGGTGGGCGCGGGCCGCACGTCGGTCTTCACCTCCGACATGTCGGCCCACTGGGCCCCGGCGGCGTTCACGGACTGGCGCGGCTACGGCGCACTGTGGGACGCGCTGCTGACCTGGACGGCGAGCGCCGTGCGGGAGACGGCGGAGCCGGCACCGCGTTAGCCCTCCGGGGGGAACAGGTGGGCCCGGCCGGGTACGGGAACGGCGCGCCGGGTCGGGACGGCCGGGCTGCGTGACGGCCGGCACCCGGCCGCGTGCCGGCGCCCGGCCGCGTCATCGGGGGTACGGCCGGGCAGCGCGCGCCCGGGTAATCGGAGGTGCCGCTGGGCCGCGCATGGCGCGTCGTCCCCGCCGGCGTCCGGGGCGCCGCCCTCGGTGCGGCTGCGCCGGCTGCCGCTCGACCCGCAGCCGAGCGGGTACGCCCAGTGGCGGGGCACCGTCCGGTCAACCCTGCGGGCCACCCCGCCGCGAGGCCCGCAGGGTTGACGCGGTCACGTCGCGCGGATACGGTCCGCAAGGCGTTTAGCAAGCGCTTACTGAGATCGTGGGATCCTCTTCTGGCAGGGGAGATGACGCAATGCGCAAGCACAGCGGGAGCGTTGCCGCGCGGGCCGTCGCGGCGGCCGCGGCGCTGGTCATGACCGCACTCGCGGCCGGGCCTGTGCAGGCGGTGCAGGGTGGGGACGCGGCGGACGGGGGCAGGCGGGGAGCGCCCGTCGTGTTGCCGGCGCTGGGGCCCGACCTCGTCGCGTACTACGACTTCGGCCATCCCGTCCCCGGCGACCCCGCCCGCGAAAGCGACCGCGGCCGCTCCGGCACCGACATCGCACTCGTCAACGGCGGCGCCGCCATGCGCGTGCCCGACCGTGCCTTCCCGGGCGCCGGGTCCGCGCTGCAGACCGCCCAGGTCTCCCCCGCCACCGCCGGGAACGACGACTGGAAGGCCGGCGTCTACCGCCCCGGCGGCGTGCCGAGCATGCACGCGTTCAGCGGGGCGCGGTCCGCCACCGTCATGGGCTGGTTCAAGATGACCGGCGACAACCCCTCCCCCAACTCCAACACCGCCAGCCCGAACGACCGTTACGGCGCCGTCGGCCTGGCCGGTGTGCTCGCCGGCAACTCCGACGGCCACGGCGTACGGGCCCTGCTGGAGCTGATCGAGGTCGACGGCGAGATGCGGCTCGTGGCGCTGGGCCGCCGGGTCGACGAGGGCGCCTCGCAGACGTTCGCCGCCGCCGAGGACTGGCGCCGGCTGCTGCCGCCCGACGAATGGGTCTTCCTGGCCGCGACGTTCGACTACTCCGACGGCACCATGGCGCTCTTCCGCAACGGCGAGCGACTCGACGGCTTCTACACCAACCCCGGCGACCCCTGGCAGGTCGGCGGGCCCGGCGAGCACCACGCCTCGCCCACCGATCCCGCGGGCATCAAGATCGGCGGGAGCTTCCCGCAGAACACCCGCGAGGGCAATCCCTGCAACTGCCGCATGGACAGCCTGATGTTCCTGGACCGCGAGCTGACCGACGGTCAGGTACGGGCGCAGTACCGGCTGATGGTCGCACCCCGGCCCTGAGCCGCCGCCCGGCGCCGCCCGGCGCGGCCACCCGGCCGCTCCGGCCCCGAGTGCGCCGTCCCCGGGTGCGCCGTCCCCGAATACCCCGTCCCCGAGTACGCCGTCCGCCGTACCACGCGCCCGCGCACAAGCACCCGCACCTCCAGAACGGAGCCCGGCATGCCCCAACCCAGCCGCCGAACGCCCCGCCTCCTCGCCCCCGCGCTCGCCGCCGCCGTGGCCGCGACCGCCTTCCTCACCGCCCCCGCCGAGGCCCGCACCGAGCCGACCGCCGCGCCGGGCGCGACCGCGGGCGCCGCCGCGCCCGGCGACTCCCTGCTCCCCAGGCCCGTACCCGCGAAGCTCGGCCTCGTCGTCGAGGAGTACGCGCAGTTCCCCGAGTCGGAGCCCACTCCCCCGCCGACCGACCCCCGGCTGATGCGGCACGCCCGGATCAACGCGCTCACCGAACTCCCCGACGGCTCCGGCCGCAAGGCGGTGCCCGACCTCAACGGCAAGCTGTACCTCGTCGAGGACGGCACGGAGCCCCGCGCGTACCTCGACGTCGGCGCCACCTTCGCGCCGCAGTTCTTCTCCGGCCAGGGCCTCGGCCAGGGCTTCGGCTACGCGGCCTTCCACCCCGACTTCGCGCGCAACGGCATCTTCTACACCGTGCACACCGAACTGGCCTCCACCACCGACAAGAAGCCGGACCTCACCCCGCAGCCCAACACCGGCTACCACGGCATCATCACCGAGTGGACCGCCGACGACCCGGCCGCCGGTACCTTCTCCGGCACCCGCCGCGAGGTGCTGCGCCTCGGGTTCAACGGCCGCATCCACGGCATCCAGCAGATCGCCTTCAACCCCACCGCCCGCAAGGGCGGTGCCGACTACGGCAAGCTCTACCTCGCCGTGGGCGACGGCGGCACCGGCGTGCGCACCACCGAGCCGCAGAACCTCGCCCTGCCGCACGGCAAGCTGCTGCGGATCGACCCGCGCGGCAGCAACAGCGCCAACGGCAAGTACGGCGTGCCCGCCGACAACCCGTTCGCCGACCGCCCCGGCGCCCTGGGCGAGGTCTACGCGTACGGCTTCCGCGACCCGCACCGCTTCAGTTGGGACAGCGGCGGCAAGCACCGGCTGTACCTCGGGCACATAGGCGAGCACGCCATCGAGTCCATCTACGAGGTACGGGCCGGGGACAACCTCGGCTGGAGCGAGCGCGAGGGCCCGTTCGTCTTCGACAAGAACCCGGCCGACCCGTGCGACGCGTACAAGCCGCTGCCGCCCGACGACGCCAAGTACGGCTACACCTACCCCGTCACCGCCTACGACCACGACCCGCCGGCCGACTGGAACTGCACCTCCGACGTCGGCCGGGCCGTCTCCGGCGGCTTCGTCTACCGCGGTGACGACCTGCGCAAGCTGCGCGGCACGTACCTCTTCGGCGACCTCGTCGACGGCCGCGTCTTCGGTACGAAGACGGGCGAGATGAACCGCGGCGCGGCCGAGATGGCGACGATCCACCAGCTCCGGCTCTACGACGCCGCCACCGGAAACCTCGTCACGGCGCAGGACCTGGCCGGCGACCGCCGCGTCGATCTGCGCTTCGGGCAGGACTCGGCGGGCGAGCTGTACCTGCTGGCGAAGGCGAACGGCAAGGTCTGGAAGGTCACCGGCACCCGCGGCCCCGCGCTGCCGTAGCCGGAGGAAGGCCGGCCCGTACGCAACGGGCGCGGGGGGGGCCCCCCCCCCCCCCCCCCCCCCCCCCCCCCCCCCCCCCCCACACCCCCCCCCCCCCCCCCCCCCCCCCCCCCCCCCCCCCCCCCCCCCCCCCCCCCC